>NZ_JBQHQF010000021.1:0-35338 GCF_052067635.1 Collinsella sp. HCP3S3_E5
GTAAGGGCTACCGCACGGGCCGATACTCAAAGCCCATTGTGGCATCCCGAGCCCGCGAAAAGAAGCTGCGCCGCGGGGGAGGCGACCCAAATGGCTTTCTCATATCGTCTTGTTGGGTACCCATTTCAAGGATAATTTCCCTTTTTTGAAATTGCTGGATTGAAGCCATTGCCGCTAGCTCGGTTAATAGGTTTTGGTTGTCGCACGGGACGTACTGACAGAAAAAATTCGGATCTAGGGACACAGAATCGCTCCAACGGGCACATATCGTTAACAAATGCTAACCAAGAATAAGATATGCCATCGGGGGAGGGCATTATCAAATGCTAATGAGATTCTGGCTTTTTCGGAAATTTCAGAAATACATAAAAATGGAGTACCGCTACGCCACTATTTGCTAGCTGTGATTATCGTTGCTGTGCCGCTGCCGCCCGATTTGTTCGAAGGACATGATGCTGGATAAGGACAACGCCCATTTACTTGGCGATAGTTGCTGGTTTAATTACATTCCCTGCTGTTTGAGTTCCTTTTGACACCGGGGCATCTCTTCTTGCCTGTCAATTACAGTAGTCGACTCTTTCGCAGAGAACAAAGCTTCCGGCATTGAGATTATCTGGGAAAACGATCAGAAAACTTTGCCTTCAGCTTCAAATTACGCACAATTCTATTTATCATCTATTTAACATCTTGTTATCAAAATGGGCACAAGGAGGCAGGCTCAATGGGTGAAGCAGATGGCATGGAGCTGATTTATTCACTTATCGGCTATCCCGATGAAACCGAGTGGCTTGAGTTTAAAGAGGGTAATAGCGACCCCGTTAGAACGGGGCGTGACATCTCGGCGCTTGCTAATGCTGCAGCTTACTGCGGCCGTGCATATGCCTATAAGATCTGGGGCGTGAGTGACGATACTCATGAGCTCGTGGGCACCCAGTTCAGCCCATATCACGCAAAGGGCAAGGGAAACCAAGAGCTTCTGATGTGGCTCAAGCTTGCGCTCTCAAACAATGCGAATTACGAGTTTGCGGTTATTGATCATGAGACAAAGCGCTTTGTGGTGCTGAAAGTGCACGCCGCGAACGCTCAGCCGGTCTATTTTGATAAGACCGCTTACATCCGAGAGGGATCTTCGACGGCAGAACTGCTTCCCGGTAGCGCGCGAGAGGCGGAGCTCTGGCGTCGTTTGCAGGCGGGGAACGCGGAGCTTGCTGTAGTTGGGAGAGATCTGACATCTCAAGAGGTCGCCGAGATCCTGGATATTGATGCATATTTTGAGCTGTGCAGATTGAGGAGGCCCGTCAATCTGGACGGAGTAATTCTTGCTCTCTGTGAGCAAGAGTTGATTCATCGCCAAGACAACGGCCGTTATAGCATGACGCGGCTGGGGGTGCTTCTGGTGGGAAAGAGGCTCTCTCGCTATCCGGAGCTCAGAAAACGCATGCTGCGAATTGTGCGATATGCGGGAAAAGGCAGCTTTGACATTGTTGGTGATACTGAAATCGATAAGGGTTACGCTTTAGCGCTTCCGCAGGCTGAGCAATTGATCATGTCGATGATTCCGGCTGTTGAGACGTTGGATGGTGCATTTCGACGCATCCAGACGGCCTACCCCCAAAGGGCGATTCGCGAACTACTATCAAATGCCGTGATCCATCAAGACATTGCTGACAACACGGCGGGGCCTCTTGTTGCGATTTACGACAATCGCATTGAGTTTTCCAATCCCGGGACAACCCTTATTCCGGCAGAACGCGTGCTCAACGCGCAGCCGAAAACGCGCAATTCGATGATGGCGTGCCTCATGCGCCAAATGGATCTTTGCGAAGAAGGCGGTACGGGCTGGGATTTAATTGTCGATTCACTTGAAAAGGCGGGTATGCCTTCACCGGTCATCAAGAGTGAGGGCAGGCTGGGAACGCTCGTGACGCTCTATTGCGATTGCCCATATACTCGAATGAAAAAAAGCGAACGAAAAAATGCTGTGTACTGGCATGCTTGTCTTTTGTACGCCCAAGGCGAGTCGATGAGCAATCAGTCGTTGCGAGAACGTTTCGGACTTTCCGATGAAAAGAAAAACACGGTGGCGATGTCTCGTCTAATCAGAGAGTGCCTAGAAGAGGCATTGATAAAGGAAGAGGACGAGGATGCGGGCGCCAAATATCGAAGGTATATTCCGTATTGGGCCTAAAGGTCAGAAGTGGGAAAATGAGACAGCTTGTGTTTGTTAATGACGAAGCGCTGTTGTGACTTAACTATCAAAAAGCTGATTGGGGCATATGGAATCACATGTGCCCCAATCAGCTTAATATCTCTTTGATTTTGGGCTCTGGATAACGTGACGGGCACCATTCCCATTCCAAGAAATCCGATAGGGCCTCGTCCGTGTGTGGGCGGGGCCCTTTTGCGTGGCCTTTTATGTTTGCTATACTGCTAGCAAGTAGAGAGGAGCCGCTATGGGTGCAGCAACGGTGCAGCTCAACACACGAATCGATCCTATGCTCAAGGCTGGTGGCGATGCGGTCCTGACACGCAATGGATTGGGGCCGAGCGATGCCATTCGTGCGCTTTGGGCCTATCTTGTCGAGCATCAAGCGTTGCCGGGATTTATGGTGACGGATAAGCGCGAGGCGCCCCGCGCGGAGAGCCTGGCTGAGCAGGGGTGTGGCTTAGCTTTTTCATCGCTGGGGCTAAATGCTTCGGATTTTGCGCCAGTTGGATCATCTGCGGAAGATTGGGATGCCGTACGAGATGATATGTATGACACGATAATTGCCGATATTGAGGCGAATTGTCGATGATCGAGGCAAAGCATCTTTTGGTAGATACGAACGTTTGGCTCGATTATTACCTGCAAGAGGGGGCGTTCGACGAAGCGAAGAGATTAGTTGAACTGGCCGAGGCGGGAACGATTGACCTTCTGTATGCCCCAACGACGGCAAAGGATGTGTTCTATATTTTGCCCCGGCGACTGGCCCGGCGGAATGCGAATGGGATTAACGTTTCGTTTGCCTCGGCGTCATGGGCCTGTATCGAGCACATGATGCAGGTGGCAACTGCCTCTCCGCTTTCGTTGGCAGAGTGCGAGATGGCGCGCATGCTTGGCAAGCGCATGCCGGATCTCGAAGACAACCTCATCATCGCTTCGGGCGAGACGGCAGATGTTGACTACGTGGTCACGAGCGACCGGCGCATGCTGGAGGCGATGCCCGAGGTGTGCTTGACGCCTGCCCGCGCACTCGAGATGATTGGGATCCTCGGCTAACCTTGCCTGTCTGGTTTCGCTATCATATGGGGCATTGTGAACCTCATGCAACTTTGGAGGACGGTATGGCGGATAACGCCGAGATGCTATTCGCGCCTGAGCTGGTGTTTTTTGATTGGGAGTGCGCGACGCCGGATGAGGTGTTTGCGCGACTCGAGGGCGAGCTCGCTCCGCACGGCTACATTGCGTCCGGTTGGCTCGATGCCGTCCGTACGCGCGAGGACATCTATCCCACGGGCCTCGCTATGCCGGCGGCCAATATTGCCATTCCGCATACCGATCCGGGGTTTGTGGCTAAGCCCTATATCGCGGTGATTAAGCCCTCCGCGCCCGTGACGTTCAATGCTATGGCGGGCATGGGTGCCCCCGTGCCGGCGCAGATCATCATCAATCTGGGTATTGCCGAGCCGGGCGGCCAGGTCGAGGCCCTGCAAGCGCTTATGAATATCTTTATGGATGCCGACGCCGCAGCCGACGTGCTCGGTCAGACTTCGTCCCAGGGCATGGTCGACGCCATCCGCCGCCACTTCTAGGGCCGGCATTTGGGGACTGTCCCTAACTGCCGGCAGAAAAGGAACGTCCCTAGCTGTCGGAGCTGTCCCCTTTGCACCAAAATGGTGCAGATTGACCTGTCTCCCATGCACCAGGTGTGCCGCGGGGCTGCGTTGTGACACAATGACGTTTGTTCGATTCGTGATGCGAAAGGCCAACTATGGCAAACAAGAAAAAGAACCCAGAGGCCGCACCGACGCCCGAGCAACGGTCCCGCGCTGCCTCCAGCTCTCGCAAGAAGCAGCGCAAGACGTACGTGTCTAAGACCGTCAAGATCGTCCTGGTGGTTATCGGCGTGCTGGCAATGCTGCTTTCCGTCTCGGCGATGGCGTGCTCCGGTTTGATGTCGCAGACCGAGAACAATAACTCGGGTTACAAACTGACCGGCGGCGTGGCTGCTACCGTCAACGGAACCAATCTCACCGAGGACACCGTAACCAAGCAGATCATGAGCATGCGCACGTCCTACGGCTACACCAAGGATGAGGATTGGGCGCAGTATCTGGTTGACAACGACCTGACGCCCAAGAAGTACCGCAAACAGCTCATCGATTCCTATACGCTGCAGATTCTGCTCCAGCAGGCGCAGAAGGAGAACGGCGTGACGGTTTCGGACGAGGAAGTAGAGAAGGCTTGGGAGGACGCCTGCAAGAGCGCGGGCGGCGCCAAGACCTTTAAGGAGACCCTTAAGACCTACGGCTATACCGAGGACACCTACAAGGACTCGCTCAAGGAGAGCCTGGCGCAGCAGAAGCTTAAGGATGCCGTTGCTCCCACCAGCAAGCCCAAGGATAGCGAGATTGTCGATTACATTAACGAGAACCTGTCTAACTACAACGATGCCCGCCGCTCGTCGAACATCCTGATCAAGGTTGATTCCGACGCTTCCGACGAGGACAAGGCCGCCGCCAAGGCCAAGGCGCAGGAGTGCCTGGATAAGATCAACTCCGGCGAGCTGAGCTTTGAGGATGCCGTGAAGCAGTATTCCGACGACACCGGTTCCAAGGAGAAGAAGGGTGACGTGGGCTGGGATAAGCTCACCACCTTTGTCGACAGCTACCAGACGGCGCTCGAGGGCCTTAACAAGGGCGATGTGAGCGACGTGGTCGAGTCGACGTATGGCTACCACATCATCAAGTGCACCGACTACTTCCATGTCGATGGCCAGGTCGATGACATCAATCAGGTGCCCAAGGCTATTAAGAAGTACGTTTCCAATGTGGTGAAGACCCAAGCATCGGGCACGGCATACAACGAGTGGCTGGAGAAGTACACGAAGGATGCCGACATTACCGTCAACCCCATGCCCAAGGACGTGCCCTATAACGTAAGCCTGAAGGGCGTCACCAAGAGCTCGACCGACGATTCGTCGACGACTGAGTAATCAAGGGGCGGTGCTCGTGCGAGTGCCGCCCACACTATTGAGGAGGATTTGCAGATGACCAACGAAGAGCTGCAGCAGGAAATGATTGCCGCCATGAAGGCCAAGGACAAGGTTCGCCTGTCTATCATTCGCCAGGTCAAGGCCGAGGTTAAGAACATCGAGGTCAACGAGCGCCGAGGCGTGACCGAGGAAGACGTCAACAGCATGATCAAGCGTCTGATTAAGCAGACAAGCGAGACGTTGGAGATGTCCATCAAGGCCGGTACCGATCAAGATCGTACCGACAACCTAACCGAGCAGGTCAAGATTCTGGAGAGCCTACTGCCTGCGCAGGTTTCGGGTGAGGAGCTCGAGGCGCTGATTGAGCAGGTCATCGCCGAGCTGGGCGCCACGTCCAAGAAGCAGATGGGCCAGGTTATGGGGGCGCTCGGCAAGGCCACCGGTGGCAACTTCGATAAGCCTGCAGCTGCCAAGATTGTCGGCGGCAAACTCGTGTAGGGCCGAGCGGTACATAGTTGGTGTTGAGGGGCGTGACCATTGCGGTCGCGCCCCTTTTTTGTTGGCCGATGAAGGGCGCCTCCCTTGGCTGGTCATTGGGCGCTCATTGGGGACAGGCTTAAATGAGTGCCCAATGAGAGGGTACTCATTTAAGCCTGTCCCCAATGAGTGGGTTAAAGGTTGCGGGTTCTTTACGGGAATGTAGTGTGGGCTGCGGAAACGTGGTTCTTTCCGTAAAATAGAGCAATTCGTGTAAGCGCAGGGAAGGGATATTCATGGCAGACATGATCGAGATCAAGCATCTCAACAAGTACTTTGGCGACCTGCATGTGCTCAAAGATATCAACCTCACCGTCAAGCGCGGCGAGAAGCTCGTAATGATCGGGCCTTCCGGCTCGGGCAAGTCCACGCTCATCCGTTGCGTCGATTATCTGGAGGAGCCCACGTCGGGCGAGGTCATCATCGACGGTACGCCGCTCACCAAGAAGAATCATCTGGAGATGGCTCGCAAGTACAGCTCCATGGTGTTTCAGCAGTTCAACCTATATCCCAACATGACGGTGCTGGGCAACCTGACGCTCGCGCCCATCAAGCTGCAAAAGAAGAGTAAGGAGGAGGCGACCGAGATCGCCATCGCCGCGCTCAAGCGCGTCGGCATGGCGCATAAGGCCGGCGAGTATCCGCAGAACCTCTCGGGCGGTCAGCAGCAGCGCATCGCCATTGCCCGTGCCCTGTGCACCAAGCAGCCCATCATCCTGTTTGACGAGCCGACCTCGGCGCTCGACCCCGAGATGGTCCAGGAAGTCCTGGACGTTATGATTGAGCTCGCGCAGGAGGATATCACCATGATCTGCGTGACGCACGAGATGGGCTTTGCGCGCCAGGTGGCCGACCGCGTCATCTTTATGGAGGACGGCCGCATCCTAGAGGAGGGCACACCCGAGCACTTCTTCGATAACCCCGAGAACCCGCGCTGCCGCGAGTTTTTGTCCAAGATTCTGCACTAGGCGCGGTGATGGACATGACGGATATGACGAGGGCGGCCGTGTCGCGCCGCCACTTTTTGCAGCTGGCGGGCGCCGGTATGCTCGCGCTGACGGGGACCGCGCTTACCGGTTGCGACAACTCCACCGGCGGCGAGGGCTCCGACAAGGGGTCTAAGCTTGCGGCCATCAAGTCGCGTGGCCATCTGAATGCCGGCGTTAAGAAGGACGTTCCTGGCTACGGCTATTACGACACCGCCAAGGGCCGCTTTGAGGGCATGGAGGTCGATTTGTGCTACCAGATCGCCGCTGCCGTCTTTGGCGTGAGCTACAAGGAGGCCCGTGCCCAGGAGCTTGTCGAGTTTACCGACGTAACGCCCAAGACGCGCGGCCCACTGATCGATAACGGCCAGCTCGACGTGGTCGCGGCGACCTACACCATCACCGACGAGCGCAAGAAGAGCTGGGATTTCTCGACGCCGTACCGCACCGACTACGTGGGACTCATGGTCAAGAAGCGTTCGGGCTTTACCTCGATTGAGGACCTGGACGGCAAGGTCATTGGCGTGAGCCAGGGTGCCACCACGCAGGGCCTGATCGAGCAGATGATCAAGGACAACGGCTTTAGCTGCGAGCCCGAGTTTAGGGCCTTTAGCGGCTACCCCATCATTAAGAGTTCGCTCGATGCCGGCAATATCGACGTCTTTGCCATGGACCGCTCCACGCTGGCCGGTTACATGAACGAGACCGTCGAGCTGCTGCAACCCGAGGTCAAGTTTGGCGAGCAGGGCTACGGCGTGGCGACCAAGAAGGGCTGCGATCTTTCGGCCGTGGTCGATCAGGTGATATGCGATCGCCTGGCCGACGGCTGGCTCGACCAAGAGGTCAAGACCTGGGGTCTTGTATAGGCGCATCGTCCAAGGAAGGAATCAAATGCTCGAAGGATTGTTTGACGCCGACCGCTGGTCGACGACATTCCAAAACATGGGGCCCTTCTGGGAGGGCTTTGGCGTGACGATGCAGGTGGTCGTTGCCGGCCTGCTGCTGTCGCTGGTGTTGGGCACGCTGCTGGGCGTGTTCTCTACCACTCGTTCTCGCGTTCTGCGCGCCATAAGCCGCGTGTACGTGGAGTTTTACCAGAACACCCCGCTGCCCGTGCAGGTGCTCTTTATGTACATGGCCGGTCCGCAGTTTTTGCAGGCCATAACCGGTGCCGACCAGCCGGTGCGTATCGCGCCGTTTGTGCTGGGCTTCTTGGGCGTGGGCCTGTATCACGCTGCCTACATTTCGGAGGTCATCCGTACCGGTATCGAGGCCGTTCCGCGTGGCCAGATGGAGGCGGCCCAGAGCCAGGGCTTCACCCGTGCGCAGGCATACTGCTACATCGTGCTGCCCCAGACGTTCAAGATCATTCTGCCGCCTCTGTGTAACCAGGCACTCAACCTGGTCAAAAACACGTCGGTGCTGGCGCTTGTGGCCGGCGGCGACCTTATGTACCGTTCCGATAACTTTGTGAGTTTGTACGGTTACCTGCAGGGATACATCGTCTGCTGCCTTATGTATTTCATCATCTGCTTTCCGCTCGCCATGCTGGTGCAATGGCTCGAGCGCCGCTCCAAGGAGCGCCCGCGCGGCATGAGCCTGGCCGAGCTGGGGCTCGACAACGTAGAGGAGGCCTAGCGCATGGAAATCTTCAACGCGACCAACCTGCTCTACATTTGGGGCGGCTTTGTTAAGACGATCGAGATCTCGGCGCTGTCGATCTTTTTCTCGCTCATCTTTGGCACGGTGCTGGCGCTCGTTAAAAGCTACGCGCCCCGTCCATTCCGTATTTTGGTGAGCGCCTATATCGAGCTGTTCCGTTGCACGCCAAACTTGCTGTGGATCCTGTTTATCTACTTTACGGTGCAGGGTTTGGACATTGTGATTTCGACCATCGCCTTTACGCTGTTTACCAGCGCTGTTATGGCCGAGATTGTGCGTGGCGGCCTCAACTCGATTCCGCGCGGCCAGTTTGAGGCGGCGCAGAGCCAGGGCTTCGGCTTCTTTGCCACCATGCGCTATATCATTCTGCCGCAGACGTTTAAGACGATCATTCCGGCGCTGTTTAGCCAGTGCACGACCGTCATCAAGGACAGCTCGTATCTTTCGGGCATTAACGTGGCCGAGCTCATGTACACGGCAAACGTCGTGATGGCCCACGCGATCGACCTGTCGCAGGTGCTTATGCTCTACGGCCTGGTGTTTGCGATGTACTTTGTGCTCAACTTTGGTATCTCGCTGCTGGTGAGGGCATATCAGCGTCGCATTGTGGCCGCATAGTCCTGCTTCCCCAAGCACGGCATCTTGCCCCTCAATCGTCGCTTGCGTACATTTAGTACGCGGCGCTCCTCTTTCGGGGCAATCTGCCGCACTTGGGAAACCAGGACGAAGGTGGGGGCAAAATGAATGTGACAAAGGGACTGTCCCTTTGTCACATAGAGAAAGGAATCGCGATGAGCGATCTGGAGAACAAGAAGAATCCTGTGGTCATTACCATCGCGCGCGACTTTGGCGCCGAGGGCCACGAGATTGGCCGCATGCTTGCCAACGAGTTGGGAATTCCGCTGTACGACAACGAGCTGCTGGTGCGTGCGTCGATGCGCGCGGGTGAGTCGCTCGATAAGATGGCCGCCTATGACGAGCGTCTGGCCGTGGAAAACATGGCGTTTCTGCCCGACCGCTACGATGCGCGTTCGTACTCGGACAAGTTGTTCCAAAAGATGAGCCAGGTGATTTTGGACCTGGGCGAGACCGAGAGTTGCATTATCGAGGGTCGCCTGTCCGATTACCTGCTGCGTAACAACCCTAATCACATTGCCGTGTTGGTGACCGCACCCTTTGAGGACCGCGTCGAGATCGTGCGCAAGAAGCGTGGGCTCAACAAAAAGAAGGGCGCCAAGCTGGTCAAGCAGCAGCAGAAGGCACGCGAGGCGTTCTATAAGCGCTACAGCGCCGGAAAGTGGAAGATGACGAGCGGCAAGGATATCGTCGTCAACCGCGCCAAGCTGGGTCGCGAGGGCTGCAAAGACGTCATAGCCGCTGCCTACCGCTACAAGGTGGCTCAGCTCGAAGGCTAGCCGACCAAAAGCCATCACAAAGGGGACAGGCACCTTTATGGTGATCGGGCGGCCGACATAGAAAAAGTCCCCGCCGGGCGTGTGCCCGACGGGGACTTTGCCGTTTGGTGGCCAGCGCTGTAGGTGATTACTCACCCAGCAGGCTCTTGGTGATGGAAGCGGCGGCCTTCTTGCCGGCGCCCATCGCCAGAATGACCGTAGCGGCACCGGTAACGATGTCGCCGCCGGCCCAGATGCGGGGATCGGTGGTCTGGCCGGTCTCCTCGTCGGCGACGATGTAGCCCCACTTGTTGAGCTCCATCTTGCCGCCGATCTTGGCAGCGAAGGGGTTGGCGTTGGTGCCGATAGCCGAGATCGCGACGTCGCAGGGAATCTCCTCGATGGCGCCCTCGATGGGCACCGGGCGACGACGGCCGGACTCGTCAGGCTCGCCGAGCTCCATCTTCTGGACCTTGACGGCGCACACGGAGCCGTCCTCGCCAGCGACAAACTCGAGCGGGGAGACGAGCGGCAGAACCTCGACGCCTTCGGCCTTGGCATGGTGCAGCTCGGCGCGGCGGCAGGGCATCTCGTCCTCGGTACGACGGTAGGCGATGATGGCGTGCTCGGCGCCCAGGCGCTTGGCGGTACGGACAGCGTCCATAGCCACGTTGCCGCCGCCAAAGACGACGACGTTCTTGCCGTGCTTGGTGGGGGTGTCGTACTCGGGGAACTTGTTGGCCTTCATCAGGTTCACGCGGGTGAGGTACTCGTTAGCGAAGAAGACGTTGGGTAGGTTCTCGCCGGGGACGTTGAGGAACTTGGGCAGGCCAGCGCCGGTCGCCACGTAGATGGCGTCGAAGCCCTGCTCGAACAGCTCATCGGCCGTGGCCATGTTGCCCACGACGGAGTTGTACTCAAACTTGACGCCCATGTCCTCCAGACCGTCAATCTCGCGCTTGACGACTGCCTTGGGCAGACGGAACTCGGGGATGCCATAGACCAGCACGCCGCCGCCGGTAAAGAAGGCCTCAAAGACGGTGACGTCAAAGCCGTTACGGGCGAGCTCGCCGGCGCAGGTGATGCCGGACGGGCCGGAGCCGACGACGGCGACCTTCTTGCCGTTCTTGGGAGCCATCTTGGGCGTGGAAGCGAGCTCGGGGCGGTCACCCAGGAAGCGCTCGAGCTGGCCGATGGCCACGGGCTCGGACTTCTTACCACGGATGCACTTGCCCTCACACTGGTTCTCCTGCGGGCAGACGCGGCCGCAGATGGCGGGAAGCATGGAGTCCTCGCGGATGGTATCGAGGGCGCCGCCAAAGTCCTTCTCGCGGATTTGCTCGATAAAGCGGGGAATGTTGATGTTGACGGGGCAGCCCTCGACGCAGAACGGCTTCTTGCAGTTGAGGCAGCGCTCGGCCTCGGCCAGCGCCATCTCCTCGGTGAAGCCCTTGTCGACGGGACGGAAGTCGCAGGCGCGCTCGGCGGCCGGCTCCTCGTTATCGGGGGTGCGGGGCGACTTCATATCGGCAACGAAACGACCGTTAACTAGTGGCATGCGCAGCTCTTTTCCTCATAGGCCTTGAGGGACTCGCCCTCTTCGGAACGGTAAGCGGCCTGGCGGGCACGAAGGTCATCCCAGTCGACCAGGGTGGCATCGAAGTCGGGGCCGTCGACGCAAGCGAACTTGGTCACGCCGCCCACCTCGACGCGGCAGCAGCCGCACATACCGGTGCCGTCAACCATGATGGGGTTGAGCGACGCGGTGATGGGGGTGTCGTACTTCTGGGCGGTGAGGGTCGAGAACTTCATCATCGGAACGGGGCCGACGCAGAAGACCTGGCTCACGGCCTTGTCCTGCAGCAGGCGCTCCAGCGGAGCGGTGACAACGCCCTGCTCGCCGTAGGAGCCGTCGTCGGTGGTGATGTGGATGTGGTCCTCGTCGAGGAGCTCGCGGAACTGGTCCTCCATGAGCAGGAGGTCCTTGGTGCGAGCGCCCATGATGGCGTGCACCTCGTGGCCGGTCTCGACCAGGTGCTTGGCGACCGGGAAGGCAATTGCCAGGCCGACGCCGCCGCCAATGACGGCGCAGGGGCCCTCGGCCATCTCGGTGGGAACGCCCAGCGGGCCCACGACGTCGCGCAGCGACTCGCCGGCCTCGTAGGTGGAAAGCATCTCGGTGGTCTTGCCGATCACCATGAAGATGAACTCGACCCAGCCCTCGTCACCGTTCCAGCCGGCCAGAGTAAACGGGACACGCTCGCCCGTCTCGTTGGCGCGGACCATGAGGAACTGTCCAGCGTGCGCATGCTTGGCGATTGCAGGCGCCTCGATGCGGAACTTGAACACCTTCTCCGAGAACTGCGTCTTCTCCAGGATCTTATACATAGAACCCCTCTCTTGTTAGGGCAACCGAACCGTGCCTCCACGGAAATGGACGGCAGCCCGAATAAAACCGTACGCGCACAGGCGTTGTGCAGACATACGGTGCAAATTATACCCTCATGGACATGTTGCTTGCGTGTATCTTTGGCAGGCGGGAAAAGTGATCTAGCACAAAGAGACAGGTTTATTTTGGCGGGTTTTATCAGATAAAACGACAAAAGGGGCCGGCCTTGCACATCGGTGAGGCCGGCCCCTTTTAGGGCGTTGGGTATGTATGGCGGCACAGGGTTTATTGCGATGCGGCCGCTGCGGCGTTTTCGCATATAAAACCTGCCAAAATAAACATCCCTTTTTGGTAGGTTTTAGTGCTTGCCGTTGGCAGAGGCGGAGCCGTTGACGTGGTCGCGGGCATAGATTACGCCGTGCACAATCGCCAGGCCGGCGGCGTCGGCGGCGCGGGCGCAGGTGTCCTGGAAGTCCTCGGCCTCGCGGGCGCGCAGCTGCTTGAGCACGTAGTCGGCGACAGCCATCTTGCCGGGAGGGTTGCCGATGCCGGTGCGGATGCGGCTAAAGTCGCGGCTGCCCATCTTGTCGATGATGGAACGCAGGCCGTTGTGGCCGGCGTGGCCGCCGCCCACCTTGACGCGCACGTCGCCGGCGGGAATGTCGAGCTCATCGTGGATTACGAGCAGCTCTTCGGCCTTGATTTTGTACTCGCGGCAAAGCTTGGAGATGGGGCCGCCCGAGGTGTTCATGTACGACTGCGGCTTGACCAGCACAATCTGGCGCTTGCCGCCCTCTTCCTCTGGATCGTTGATGTTGATGAGCGCGACCTCGGCGCCGGCCTGGTTTTTCCAGTACGTGACGCCGGCCTGACGCGCCAGCTCGTCGATCGCCTTAAAGCCTGCGTTGTGGCGGGTCTCGGCATACTCATCGCCAGGGTTGCCAAGTCCGGCAACCATGCGAATCTTAAGCGGCTGTGCAGCTGCCATGTGCTTCCTTTCATCGATTTGTCGCCTGCTATGGTGAGCGACCCCGTTGCTGCTGTCAAATGGAGGGTGATTGAGGCTGCATGAGGGCGTTTGGACAGTCGTCAGAAGCCGGGATGGACAGTTAGTTCAGATTTGTATAAACCAAGAGATCTTTGACTGCCAAAATCGGGGCCACGGAACTGTCACGGCGCTTTGGGGAGCACAATTTATGCTATTTCAGATCTTTTGAGTCTTCAAATGAGGTGATTGGCGCCGGGATGGCGGCAAACCACCTCGACATTAGCCGTCTGTTTATACAAATCTGAACTAACTGTCCAGCCATGCTCGGTAACACTGGGTAAAAGTCTTTTAGACCGGCGCGAGGCCGATTCCGGCCCGCAGGGTGTTGAGCCAGGCGGCCTGACGCTTGCGATAACCCTTGATGCGGTAGCGGAATCGAACTCCCGCAAGTCGATGCATCGTCTGGGCGAAGGCTTCGAGTGCAACAAGGTCCTTCATTTGGTCGCGATTGATAACCAGGACGTGGATACCCATGGCCTTAAGGCCATTGTTGCGATTGCCATCGTGGATGCGAGCGTTTTGAAGCTCATGTCCAATTCCGTTGTATTCGTTGTCGACTCCGGCGGCTGGACAATATAAGTCGCAGATGGCGTAAGGGATGCCCGAGGACATGTTGACCGCAAGGGTGTCGAAATCGACTCGATAGTTGAGCAGCAGGCCTCCCATGGGCAGGCTGCAACACCCGAATCCGCCAAAGCGCATGGGTGCGCCCAGGACGGCGAACATCAATGATTCCGCTGGGGATGCGGATCCGGCCCGGGCGAGTTTGATAGCTGTGCGAAACGAGGCGTAGGAACTACTTTTGGCAAACCGTGCGACCGCCTCGAGCTCTTCGATGGTTGTGGCGGGCTCGCATTTGTAGTGTGCCTGTTCGTAGCGGGTTTCGGCTTGCTTTTCGGGTGTCGGTTGGTCGCCCTGGCAATCGAGATCGTCCATCGTTTCGAAGCTGTTGGCCTCGGGCCACGTGTCGTCGTAGGCGATGGGGTAAGTTGCTTCGGGCGGAAGTGAGTAGGTTCCGAGCAGTTCCATGAGAAGCATCAAGGTTTTGGCAACCGATTCATTTTTGGAACAAAGCATGGCCGTCATGGCGGGAGACGTTGCGTAGATGTCGGCTTCGATGTGCATGATCGCGCCCTGGGGGAGAGGGGCGGTGATGGTGTGCTGGAGGAGCCGTCCGTCGGGTCGTCTGTTGCTGCCGCTCGCAACAAAGAGGTCTAGACGCTCGGAGTCGTTTTCGCTCCAGGCGTCAAGTATTGCAAGGGCCGCAAAGTCTATGGCGTCCTTGTTGGGAACGCAACCTACGAGGGCTTGTGTCTGTTGCTCGTCATCGATGGCTTCCCAGGGAAGGGCGGAGTACGACCGTCGAGCGCGGCGAATTGCGCGGAGGGCGGAGAGGTGTGAAATTACGGTTGTCATAGCTATAAGGTACTAAGCCGTTGGCGAAATGATATGGCCGTGCCGTTCTTTTCGCTCAAAGGGGCGTCGCGCACCGCGGGCGGTAACGACATCATACGGAATGCCTTGGAAAAGTGGAGAATGGAGTGATGGGTTGGCCTTGGAGGCATCTACTGAGATGGATGCTGGACAGTTAGTTCAGATTTGTACAAGGCGACCTGGGTGTATTGCCGCTGTTGAGGGACTCGGTGGGCAAAATGGGGCCAATGGCATGGTGAAGAGATCCATGGGAGGAGGAATCGAGCGGAATTATGCCGGCAAGAGAGCTTTCGATACATTAAATGGCCCAAACGAATGCCCAAATTAATACAAATCTGAACTAACTGTCCAAGGCGGGTTGTCGAGGGGCAGAAAAAAGGGTCGGAAGTGAGCTTCCGACCCTTCAAAAACACCAAAGATGATGCGATGCGCGCTGGATTACAGCGCGAAGTCGCCGCCGACGAGCGTGGAGACGGGCTCCTCGTGGTAAACGGCAGAGATGGCCTCGGCGAACTCCTCGGCGACCGAGATGGTCTTGATCTTGCCGCCAACCTCGACGGGGATGGCATCGGTGACGAGGCACTCGACGATGGGGGCGTCGTTCAGGCGCTCGATGGCCGGGCCCGAGAAGATGCCGTGGGTGGCGCACACGTAGATGTCGCCGGCACCCATGGCTTTGAGCTCCTTGACGTTGGCGCACAGGGTGCCAGCGGTGTCGATCATGTCGTCATTGATGATGCAGGTCTTGCCCTTGATGTCACCGATGATGCCCATGACCTCGGCGGCGTTGTGGCGCGGACGGCCCTTGTGGGCGATGGCGAGGCTGCAGCCGAGCATGTCGGAGAGCTTCTTGGCAGCTTTGGCGCGACCCACGTCGGGGGAGACGACAACCAGGTTGTCGGTGTCGAAGTGCATGTCGTTGTAGTACTGGCCAAACAGCGGCAGTGCAGACAGGTGGTTAACCGGGATATCGAAGAAGCCCTGAATCTGGCCCTGATGCAGGTCGAGGGTGATGATGCGGTTGACGCCAGCGCGCTCGAGCAGGTTGGCGACGAGGCGGGCGGTGATGGGCTCGCGCGGGCCGGCCTTGCGGTCCTGGCGGGCATAGCCGTAGTGGGTGATGACGGCGGTGATGGAGCGGGCGGATGCGCGCTTGGCAGCGTCGGTGGCGATGAGCAGCTCCATGAGCATGTCGTTGACGTTGCCGCCGGCCACGGACTGAATCAGGAAGACGTCGGCGCCGCGGACGGTCTCGTCGTAGCGGGCGTAAATCTCACCGTTGGCGAACTGCTTTAGCGTAAGGCCCGAAAGCTCGACCCCAAGGTACTCAGCGATCTTCTGAGCGAGGGGACGGTTGGAGGAACCGGAATACACGCGGATGGACTTGCGCATATTCTCCGACTTCTCGGGATCATTAATCGGCATTACCCTTCTCCTTTATATATCGAATGCCATATAGATGCCTTGTTGCATTGTAACCGCGCGGCGGGGTTTATCGGGTCTTGATAACGTCTTTACCGTCAACGAACACGAACCGACCACTCATCCGGTCGCGCAGGTCAGCATAGAAAAAGGAGCCATTCCCATGGGAACAGCTCCTTAGATGCTTGGTAAAACGTTATACCTCGTCGTCCTCGTGCAGACGGCGGCGATAATCGGCGGCCCAGCCCTCAATATTTACCTGACGGGCGCGGCCCAGGCCGAGTGCGTCAGCCGGGACCGGCTCGGTGATGACGGAGCCGGCGGCCACGAGCGCGCCGTCGCCGATCTGGGCAGGCGCGACCATCATGGTATCGGAACCGATGAAGGCATCCTTGCCGATGACGGTCTTGTGCTTGTGCACGCCGTCGTAGTTGCAGGTGATGGAGCCCGCGCCCACGTTGACGCCGGAACCCATGGTGGTGTCGCCGATGTAGGACAGGTGCGGCACCTTGGAGCCCTCGCCGATCGTGGACTTCTTGATCTCCACGTGTGTGCCGGCCTTGGAGCCATCGAGCATGTGGGTGCCCGGGCGCAGGTAGGCGCGCGGGCCGCAGTCGACGCCGTTCTCGATGACAGCCTCGATGGCGATGGTCTCATCGATGGTGCAGCCGCTGCCAACGGTGGTGTCGGTGAGGCGGCTGTTGGGGCCGAGCTGGCACTCCTCGCCCACGGTGACGTGGCCGATCAGGTGTGTCTGCGGCCACACGACGGTGTCGCGGCCGATGACGGCGTCGGGGCCGATCCAGGCCTGCGTGGGGTCGATGAAGGTAACGCCCTCGGCCATCCAGTGCTCGTTGATGCGGTCGCGCGCGATAGCGGTGAGTTGCGCGAGCTGGATGCGGCTGTTGACGCCCAGGCCGTCGCGGTAGTCGTCGCAGTGGAAGATGGAGACTGCCTGGCCGTGGCCCTTGAGAATCTCGAGCATGTCGGGCAGGTAGTACTCGGACTGCGCGTTGTCGTTGCCGATCTCGCTGATGTGGGCTGCGAGCTGCGCGCCGTCGAAGGCGTAGCAGCCGGCGTTGCACTCGAGCAGCGTGGCGGCCTGCTCGGGCGTGCAGTCCTTCTGCTCGATGATGCGCTCGATCTGGCCGTCGGCGCCCAGCTTGATGCGGCCGTAGCCAAAGGGATCGGGCGGGGTCATGGTCATGACGGTGCAGGCGAGCTCGCCGCCGGCGACGGTCTGCGCGAACTTGGCGACGGTGTCGGCGGTGATGAGCGGCAGGTCGCCGTTGAGCACGACGACGGGGCCTTGCATGATGCCGCATGCCTCGAGCGCGACCTTTACGGCGTGGCCGGTGCCCAGGCGCTCGGTCTGTTCGACGCACTCGACCTTGGTGGCGCTGTTGGCGTAGGCGCCGTCGATAAGGGCGCGCATCTCGTCGGCGTGGCTGCCGATGACGACCACGACGCGGCTGCAGCCGGCCTTGATGGTGGCGTCGACGATCCACTGGACCATGGGCTTGCCCAGGATCTTGTGCGAAACCTTGCAGTGGTTCGACTTCATGCGGGTGCCCTCGCCGGCGGCGAGGATAATTGCGGTTGCGTCCATGTGATCTCCTGTTACGTTATAGAGACGTGTGTTTGGAAACGATACACGGCGCAATATGATACCGCAGGCATATGATGAGCGCGTAACGATTGGCGCATGGCGGCTGATGTCGGTGCCGCCGGCGTGACGTTTGCGCTGGTTGTGCATGGCGGCGGCACTGCGGCGTTGGCGTTTGAGCGAGGGGATGGGGGTGTCCGTGGATATCATGCGAGAGGAATCGGGCAACGAGCCCGTCGCGGCATTCTCGATGTCGCATCCGGCGGTGCCGGCGCTCTACATGGTGCTGACGCTGGGGCTCACCATGTTCTCGATGCAACCGGTGCTGCTTGCGCTGTCGCTTGCGGGCGGGCTGGCGTATGGGTTTGCGACGCGCGGCGTCGCACGCACGTTGGGGGCGCTTCGCTGGCAGCTGCCGGTGATTTTGATTATCGCGGTGCTCAACCCGTTATTTAGCGCTTCGGGCTCGACGGAACTGTTCCGTATTGGCATGCGTGCGGTGTATCTGGAGAGCATGGTATACGGCCTGTGCATGGGCGGGCTGTTTGTGGCGAGCGTGCTGTGGTTTGAGGCCGCGGCGTCGATGCTTAGCTACGACAGGGTGCTTGCGCTTTTGGGTAACACCGCGCCGGTGATCGCGCTCATGATCTCGATGTGTATGCGGCTTATCCCGCAGTTTTTGCGTCGCGGTCGCACGGTGCTGGCGGTGCAGGATGCGATTGAAGTGCCGGGCCGCGCGCCGGCCGACCCCGTGCGTTCGCGCCTACGGGCATCGAGCGTGTTGATGGGCTGGGGCATGGAAGATTCGCTGGAGCGTGCGGACGCCATGCGCTCCCGTGGGTGGGGCGCCGCGGCGCGTCGCACGACGTACGCGCGGTATCGGCTGGCGCGCGGCGACGTTGCCGCGCTGGTTGGGCTTGCGCTGTTTGGCGTGGCCACGGCGGCAGTGGCGTGGACCGCGACGATGCAGTATTCGTTTTACCCGCAGCTTTCGGTGCCAGCGCCGTGGCCTGGCTATGTTGTATACGCGACCTGGATGGCGCTGCCCTGCGTGCTGCATGCGATTGACGAGAAGAGGTTTGGCTGATGGCTCGGTTGGACGGGAGCATCATGGCGGACGCGGTGTGCGGCTCGGATATGCCGGCGATTGAAGTGCGGGGCCTGCGCTTTGCCTACCCCGGGGCCGAAGTGCCGGTGTTCGAGGGGCTCGATTGGCGTGTTCCCCAAGGGACGTTTGCGTTGCTTGTCGGTGGTACCGGGTCGGGCAAGTCGACATTACTCTCGTTGCTCAAGCCCGAGATTTCGCCGGCGGGCGAATGCTCCGGCGAGCTGCGCATGCTGGGCGAAAGCGTTGCCGACATGGACGTTCGCGCGTCCGCGGAGCGCGTGGGCTATGTGTTTCAGGACCCCGAGAACCAGATTGTGTGCGAAACCGTGTGGCACGAGATGGCGTTTGGCCTGGAAAACTTAGGCATGTCGCGCGACGAGATGCGCCGTCGCGTGGCTGAGACCAGTTATTTCTTTGGGGTGGAGGATTGGCTCCACCGCGATACCGATGCGCTTTCGGGCGGACGCAAGCAGCTGCTGTCGCTTGCAGCCGTGCTGGCGTTGCGCCCTCGCGTGCTGCTGCTCGACGAGCCCACGTCCCAATTGGATCCCGTTGCCGAGAAAAATTTTCTGCATGCGCTGTTTCGCGTGAATCGCGAGCTGGGCTGCACGGTTGTTGTGGCAACGCACCAGCCGCGCCCGATGCTCGAATACGCGACGTGCGCGTATCGGATTGAGGGCGGGCGCGTATGCGAGGTCGCTGACATCGCCTCCTTGGGGCATCGCGAAGAGCTGTTTTCTGGCGAGGTGCCAGGGTGGGGTGGCTCGCGGCGTGCAAAAAACGGAGTTTTCAGCAGCGCCAGTGGCCGGCCGGGCTATTTGGACCCGCGCGTGGGCGCTCCGGGCGCAAAAAAAAGACCGAAATCGGACAAAACGGCTGAATTTGAGGCGCAAATCCTGTCGCAAGACGACTCGGGGGCGCCATCGTGCGCCGGTGGATGCCGAATACTCCCAAAAATGCACGCTGGGTCGGCTACCACCCTGGCAGGGGGCTGGTTTCGCTACGATCGAGCGTCCGGCTGGGTGCTGCGCGGGCTCGATGCGTCGTTTTCGGCAGGCGCGGTGCATGCTGTTGTGGGCGGTAACGGCTGCGGTAAGTCGACAATGCTTTCGGTGCTGGCCAAGACGGTTAAGTTGCAGCGTGGGCATATGGAGCGTGGGGCGGCCTCGGCGGCATTGCTGCCTCAGAATCCCAAGGCGCTGCTGGTTGCCGAGACGGTGCGCGAGGAGCTGATGGAATGGGCTTCGACCTGCGGATATGACGAGGCTATGGCGCGAGAGCGCGCGACGAGTCTGGGATTGTCCGGCTTGGATGGGCGCCATCCGTACGATCTTTCGGGCGGGCAGCGCCAGCTGCTTGCGTTGGCAAAGCTGCTGTTGATCGGCCCCGAGCTGCTATTGCTCGATGAGCCCACCAAGGGTCTGGACCTGGCCAGCCGTCGCATCATCGCCCGCGCCCTGCGCGACCATGCGGAGGCCGGCGGTACCGTCATCATGGCAACGCACGATCTGGGTTTTGCCGAGCAGGTTGCCGATGACATTGCCATGATGTTCGACGGTGAGATTGCCTGCATGGAGCCGCCCGCCGACTTTTTTGCCGACAATGTGTTTTATAGGGCGTGATGGGATGGCGGATTATCGCGTCTTGCGCCTACTCGCAAAACTGGAGATCCCACTGCTGCTGGCGGTGCCAGCGGTAATGGCCGCGGCGTTGCTGGCAGGCGTTGAGCAGGCGGCGCTTGCCATGCTTGTCGTGGTGGCGCTGGTGCTCGCGCTGTTCTTTGCGGGCTACGAGGCGTCGCGACCGGGCCTGCGCCAGATTATGCCCACGCTGGTTCTGGCGGCGTTGGCCGCGGCGGGGCGTATCTTGTTTGGCCCCATTCCCGACTTTAAACCCGTGAGCGCCATCGCCATTATCGCCGGGGCGACGCTCGGTCGTCGTAACGGCTTTATGGTCGGTGCGCTGGCGGCGCTGACCAGCAATTTCTTTTTTGGACAGGGCATGTGGACGCCGTGGCAGATGTATGCTTGGGGGCTCGTGGGATACGTTGGCGGTGCGCTGGCGTATACGGGTGCGTTCGACCGCGCCGACGGCACCGTGCGCATGCCAGCGCTGATGGCGTACGGCTTTGCGTCGGGCCTGCTCTATGGCGCCGTGATTAACGCCTACGACATCATCGGTTTTGTGCAACCGCTCACGTGGGCGGGCGCCGTGGCGCGTCTTGCCACGGCGGTACCGTTCGATATCACACACGGCCTTGCGACCTGCGTGTTCTTGGCCGCTCTCTACAAACCTTGGTGTCGTCGCATTAACCGTGTCGTCGTGAAATACGGGCTGTAGTGGCGGTTGCGCCGGGGCGAGAATCAATACTGTTGAAGTGCCATTTTAAAACTATGCCGGTTTACGGGGCTAGATTGGCACAGGCAGACCATACCGGCTTTTTTCGAAAATAGACGATCCGTCTACCTGCGGTTTTATTTTGCTTGAATTGCGTTTGGTTGGGGATTTGCGATTTAGCCCCGTAAACCGGCATAGTTTTAAAATGGCCGGCTGATATGACGCGCGTCGTGGCCCTCAGAGAGCCAAATCGATCCGTTTTCTTCCGCCCCCAGACGTCCCCAGGGAATCAGTTGACGGCGCTTGCCACGAAACTAGCCCATCTACTACGTTTAGCTTGATACCCTCGACCATGACCGCGTTTTATGAAAACCGCAGGCTTTCTACCTGCGGTTTTCTTTTTGCGTTGTTCGCCGTGGTTGATGGTAGTGGCTTAAACGTAGTAGATGGGCAGTTTCGTGGCGGGTGTGCCGCGTGGATTCCCTCGCGAGGTGAAAATGATCCGTTTTGCTTCGTCCCCGAGGGGTCGGCTGGGGCTAGAGCTCTAGGGTGAGAGTGACGGGGCAGTGGTCGCTGCCAAAGATGTCGCCGCGGATGCCGGTGTCGCGCACGTTGCCGGCGATGGTGTCGCTCACCAGGAAGTAGTCGATGCGCCAGCCCGCGTTGTTCTTGCGGGCATTAAAGCGGTAGCTCCACCAGCTGTAGACGCCCTCGACGTCGGGATTTGCCGCGCGCCAGGTATCGGTAAACCCGGCATCGAGCAGCTCGGTAAACTTACCGCGCTCCTCGTCCGAAAAGCCTGCGTTGCCGCGGTTGGACTTGGGGTTCTTAAGGTCGATCTCCTCGTGCGCCACGTTAAAGTCGCCGCAGGTCACCACGGGCTTGCCGGTCTCGCGCTCAAGCGCGCTCAAAAAGCCGCGATAGGCATCGTCCCAGGCCATGCGCACATCGATGCGCGCGAGCTCATTTTGGGCGTTGGGCGTATAGACGTCCACAAACCAAAACTTGTCGAACTCGAGCGCGCAGACGCGGCCCTCGGTCGCGGCCTGCGCCACGAGCTCGGCTGCCGCGCCCTCGCCGGCGTAAGGCAGCAGCGCATCGGCGCGCAGCACGCGCAGCGGTTCCTGGCGGCTAAAGACCGCAGTGCCCGAATAGCCTTTACGCTCGGCGTAGCTCCAGGTTTGGTGATAACCGGGCAGGTCGATATCGGCCTGGCCCTCCTGCAGCTTGGTCTCTTGCAGCGCCAGGATATCGACATTGAGCTCCTGTGCGATCTGGATAAAGCTCGGGTCCTTTTTGAGCACGGCGCGCAGACCGTTGACGTTCCACGAGGCGAAAGTGTAAGTCTGAGGCATGGTGTCCTTTCGACGGGGTTTGCAGGCTTAAGATTAGCGCAAAAGGGGCGGTGGTGGGCTCCGCGCGTGCTGACTCAAAGGCCGCATGCTGGGATGTCGCCCGACGCTGCCCGACCAACAAGGACGGAGGACTCATATGACGCAGGCGATATCGGATCCCAAGCGGGCCTCCGCCGCACTGGCGGAGCTGTTTGGTACCCACAAGCGTGTGGTCTTCTTTGGCGGCGCCGGTGTTTCCACGGCGAGTGGCATCCCCGATTTCCGCAGCGTGGACGGCCTATATCACCAACAGTTTGCCTACCCTCCCGAGACCATGCTCTCGCATAGCTTTTACGAGGCGCATCCGGCCGAGTTCTTCGACTTCTACCGCACCAAGATGATCTCACTTGGCGCCAAGCCCAACCGCTGCCACACCAAACTGGCCGAGCTGGAGCGTGCCGGCAAACTAAATGCCGTGGTGACGCAAAACATCGACGGCCTGCATCAGATGGCGGGCTCGCAGCGCGTGTTCGAGCTGCACGGATCGGTCCATCGCAACATTTGCCAGTCGTGCGGCGCGGTCTATAGCGCCGAGTGGATTTGCGCCCGCGGGCACGAGGACGCCGCGGGTGTGCCCGTGTGCCCCGCGTGCGGCGGGCGCATTAAGCCCGATGTGGTGCTCTACGAGGAGCCGCTCGACGAGCATGTGCTGACCGACGCCGTTGCCGCCATTGCCGCGGCCGATGCCCTCATTGTGGGCGGGACCTCGCTCGTGGTGTATCCGGCGGCGGGTCTTACGCGATACTTTACCGGCGATACGCTGGCCATATGCAATCGTGCTCCCACCGATCAGGATGCAAATGCCGACCTGCTGATTTCTTGCGACATCGCTGCCGCGTTTGCGTTCTAGCCCGCGCGCGCGGATACAATAGAAAGACTGATTGCAAAGCGACCCCGCCGCCTGCGCCCGAGCGTGGCGGCGCGGGCATTTTAGGAGGATGTTCATGGCGAACGACAGCAAGACATGGCGGTGCGGAAAGTACGAGCTCAGCTTTGACCGTCCGCGCATCATGGGCGTCCTCAACGTGACGCCCGATTCGTTTAGCGACGGCGGGGAGCATTTCGACCCGGATGCCGCCATCGAGTACGGCCTGGCGATGCTCGACGCCGGTGCCGACATCATCGACGTGGGCGGCGAGTCCACGCGCCCCGGTTTTACCCCGGTCAACCCCGACGAGGAGGCTCGCCGCGTGCTGCCCGTTGTGCGTGCGTTGGCCAAAGAGGGCGCCATCGTCTCGATCGACACACGTCACGTGGCGGTTGCCAAGGCGGCCGTGCGCTGCGGCGCCTCGATCGTCAACGACGTGACGGGATTCACCGACCCCAAGATGGTCGAGTTTGTCGCGACGAGCACCTGCGGCGTCATCGTGATGCACGCCGGCGAGGTCGCCGCGCCCGCTCGCACGCATGCAACGGTGCAGCTCGATACCTCTGCCGCGGCGTTTGTTGCCGAGAAGGCGCGCGAGGCGGCTGCCGAGGCCGCGCGCGAGGCCGAGAAGCCCGCCCGCCGTCGTCGTGGCAAGCTGCTGGGCGAGCCCAAGACGGAGGCCAAACTGCCGGGTGGCGTGGTGCAGCCCTCGCTGCCGTTTGGCGATCCGGAGCCAGCGCCCGAGCCAACGGGCGAGCAGAAGCAGGAGACGCCGGCCGCCGAGCAGGCTGCCCCTGCCGCCGAGGCCGCCGCGACCCCTGAGCCCGCGCCGGAGCCCAGCGATCACTTGGCCGCCATGATGCGCCGCAGCGCCCGCCGCGAGGAGGCTTATGTGCCCACCTCGCAGCTTCGCCGCTTTACCCTGCCCGATTCGGCGCCCATCATGCGCCGCGTCATGGGCTTTCTGTCCGATCAGGCCCGCGCGCTCATCCACGCCGGCGTGTCACGCGACCGTATCTGCATCGATCCGGGTCCGGGTTTTGGCAAGACGGCCAACGAAGACATCGTCATCCAGCGCGAGACCGCCAAGATGGCGTCGCTGGGCTATCCGCTCATGTGCGCCGTGTCGCGCAAGCGCTTTGTGGGCGCCGTCTCGGGCGTGACCGAGGCCGCCGAGCGCGATGCCGCCACATTTGGCGTGTGCCTGGGCGCTATCCAGGCCGGTGCCAACATCGTGCGCGTGCACGATGTCACCGGCTTTGCGCAGTTCCTGAACGGCTACTGGGCTGTTGCCAAGCCGCAGCCGCGTCGCGCGTTTGTGGCCGTGGGCTCCAACCTGGGGCATCGTTGCGACAACATCCGCGCCGCGCGCGACATGATCGCCGAGATTCCGCTCACCTGTGTGTCCAACTGCTCGCGCATCTACGAGAGCGAGCCGGCCTACGAGACGCGCCAGGACGCGTTTGCCAACGCTGTCATCGAGATCAAGACCGAGCTGGCGCCGCTGGTGCTGCTCGACGAGCTTATGAAGATCGAGGCCGAGCTGGGGCGCGACCGATCCAAGAGGGCCAAGGTCAACGGCCCGCGCACCATCGACCTGGACCTGCTGTGGATGGATGGCGAGATCCACGGCGGCAAAAAGCTGCGCCTGCCGCATCCGCTCATTGGCGAACGCGACTTTGTGCTGGTGCCGCTCGAGGACCTGATGCACGACCCGGCGCGGTTCTTCCGCTACAACGGCGTCGAGGTCAAGGAGCCCGAGGATCGCGTGGGCCATATCGTGGGCGAATTGGGGCGTATGTAGATGATTGAGATGAACGCTGTAACCGTCGGTGCCGAGCTTGACGCCGCGCGCGACGCGGGTCGCGAGGGTGTGCCCGCGGGTTGGTGCGCCTGGAGTGCCGGCGACACATCGTTGGCATTTTCGCTGGTCGTGCGCCCGGATGTGAATATGCACGCCTTCCATGGCCTGCCGTTTGTGGCGGCGATGGGCATGATGGACGCGCTTGCGGGAACGGCATCGACGCCGGGGCTGGGCCTTGCCGGCAAGGTGGGCATTCAGTGGCCGAGCGATATCGTGTACGGCGCGCCCGCGTTTGAGACGTCGTTTGCACGCGTCGCCGTCAACGGTGGCGCCGGTGCCGCGGGCATGTTCGGTGCCGTGACGGTGGATATTGAGCGCGCGGCGCTGGGCGAACTTGGCGTGGATGTGACCGATGAAGCGCTGGTCGAAGCGCTGACTACCGCCGTGCTGGCTCGCGTGGACGCCTGGGCGGTTGTCGCCAACACGCCGCAGGGCGCCGCCGGCCCGCTGGCTCCCGTGCTGGGCGAGTACTTCGACATGGTGCCGCTGCTGGGCCGCCAGGTTGCGGCGGTGTCGCCCAACGGCTTGCCGCTTGCGGTCGGTGTGTTTGCGGGCCTGGACATCTGGGGTCGCGCGACCATCAAGACCGATGCCGGCGAGCAAGAGTTTCCGCCCGAGGCCGTACGAATTCGCGGGCTGTAGTGTGCAAGTGCCGCAAGGATATGACAATGCAGCAACCTATTGCGACGAACGATGTTGTTTTGTTCTCCACCCTCAAGGAGAATCAGTATTTTGATCGAAAGAGTGCCCGCAAGGACGACAGGGAGATAGCAAAGCACATTAGCGCTTTTGCCAACGCGGCGGGCGGCAAGCTTGTGGTCGGTATCGAGGATAATGGCGAAGTGACGGGTTTCAGGCGCAATGGTGCGCGCGACATCGAGAACTTCGAACGCGCTGCGCTCACCACTTGCACGCCGCCCCCTATCGTTCACAGGGAGCGCATTTCTGTCGTCAATTCATCTGGTGAGGATGATTCGGTTCTTGTCTTGGATATTGAACCTTCGACCAGCCACTCCGTTGCCCGCATGAGTGATGGCGATGTGTTCTTGCGACAGAACGACAAGAGCGTAAAACTCAATCGAGAGCAGGTCATCGCTCTCGAGTTCGATAAGGGGCAGAGAATTTTCGAGGATGAGCTCGTCGGGGATTCCTCGATAGACGACGTGGACCATGAGGTGCTTGATCGCTATAAGGAGATTCTTGGAACTGAGGTTTCTGACGAGCAGGTCCTCAGGAGCCGTCGCTTTATGCGCGATGGAAAGCTGACCGTGGCAGGCGCTCTGCTTTTTGCGCAGGACCCATCTGTGATGATGCCGCAGGCTCGCGTTCGCATCTTGCGCTATGACGGCGTGAAGATGGAGACGGGCGAGCGTCTCAACATTACGAAGGAGCGATGCTTCTGCGGACCGCTGCCGAAGGTTATTCAGGGCGCTTACGAGCTTATATCGAGCATGCTCAGGGAGTTTCAGTTTTTGGGCCCCGATGGAAAGTTCCAGACCGTGCCCGAATACCCTGAGTTCGCGTGGTTTGAAGGCCTTGTCAACGCAGTGACTCATCGCGATTATTCATTCCGAGGCGACTACATTCGGATCTCAATGTTCGATGATCGCATGGAAATCATCAGTCCTGGTGCGCTGCCCAATATCGTGACGCTCGACAACATGAGGACCACCCGTTACTCGCGCAATCCGCGCATCGCGCGCACGCTGGTTGAATTTGGCTGGGTTCGCGAGCTTAACGAGGGCGTTCAGCGCATTTACACCGAGATGCAGAACTCTCTGCTTGGTGACCCAGTTTACTCGGAGCCCGGCAAGACGAAGGTACAGTTGACGCTCGAGAACAACATCGTGGCTAGGACAGTTAGGAGAAGCGAGGCGCTTGAGGATAAAATGTCGCCCGAGGCGATTGCCTCGCTAAGCGAGTATGAGCTTGCTGCCATTAGACTGGCGTTCGCAAACGGAAAGGTGACGGCAAGGGAGCTTGCTGCGCACATTGGAAGAGACCGTCGCACGGCAAATCGCGTGCTCAGTAAACTAATTGAGGGTGGCGGTCTGCTTGAGTGGCACGGCTCTTCTCCTACCGATCCAAGGCAGTTTTATAAGATACGGTAAAACAGACAATCGGTTTCGAGCCTTTGTCGCAGTAATGTCGCACCTTTGTCGCAGTAATGTCGCACCTTTGTCGCAGTAGCGCTTGACGGTGGCAGGCGGGGCTGGACCGCTCATCACGACAACAAGAAAGCTCTCCCCGGCACGCGCCGGGGAGAGCTTTCTTGTTTCAGGACCGGCCGCCCCGGGCCCATTCCTCAAAATTGAAAATAATTCAGTTTTGAGGAATAGGGTTGGCGCCCGTTGCTGCGAGCTGGTGCGCGCGACCTGGCGCTTGCCCTACGCCAGCCTCTGCATGCGGCGGTAGATTTCGCAGATGCCCTTGATGGTGAGCTGGCCGTCGACCACATCGAAGGCGTCGGTCGAACCGGCGACGATGCTGGCGAGGCCGCCCGTGGCGATAACGGTGGCGTCCTCGCGCCCCAGCTCGCGCTTCATGCGCGCGACCAGGCCCTCGGCCATGACGGCGGCGCCCGTCACGGCGCCCACCTTGATGCACTCCTCGGTATCGCGGCCGATGGCGTGCTCGGGCGCCTCGAGCGGAACGCTGGCGAGCTTGGCGGCTCGGGCGGCAAGCGCGTCCATCGATATGCGGATGCCCGGCGCGATCGCTCCGCCAATGTAGTAGCCGTCCTCGTCGATGACGTCGATATTGGTCGCGGTGCCAAAGTCCACCACGATCGCCGGCGCGCCGTAGAAAGTCTCGGCCGCGACGGCGTTGGCCACACGGTCGGCACCCACGGCCTGGGGGCGCGCCGCGCGCAGCTTGGTTACGGCGGCCGTCTGTGGCCCGATGACGATGGCATCCGCGGCGATGCGGTCGGCCACGGCGTGCCACTCGCGCGAGAGCTGTGGCACCACGCCGGCAAAGGCGATCGCGTCGACCGCATCGAGCGAGAGGTCGTACATCTTAAAGAAGCCCATCAGGCGCACATGGATCTCGTCGGCGGTGTAGGAGCGGTCGGTGGGCATGCGCCACGACTGCACCAGCTCGTCTCCGTCAAACAAACCCATGGCCGTCTGCGTGTTACCCATATCGATAGCGAGCAGCATGTCTACTCCCGGTGTCGGCGTAAAAGGACGCGCACCATTGTATACGCGCCGTCGACGGGCCTCGGCTGTGATCCGTTTACAGTGATATTGGCTGAGGGTTTAAATATGAAGGAATTATGCTCTACGAGATTTTTCTTGCCGTTTACCGAAGTCCCGCGTAATATTCTTTCTCGCGCACATGAGGCGCCCAGACATTGCGGGGTGGAGCAGTCTGGTAGCTCGCCGGGCTCATAACCCGGAGGTCGTAGGTTCAAATCCTGCCCCCGCGACCAAGACTTTTAGCAGCTCAGAGGCATTGTTCCTCTGGGCTGTTTTCTTTTATCTTGACAATGCAGCGAGGACTCCTGAGCGGAATATGAGCAGATTGCAACGACCGCCAGGACAAAAGGGATACCAATAAAACTAAAACCAGCTAAAAAGAAGTGAAGAACCCGTAGAATCTTTCTCAGTGGAAAAGGCTATCAAGTGAGGGTCCGTATGCCGGGAAAGAAAGCCGATGCAGAAGCTTTTGCAAGCAGGTGGGCGAACAAGGGAAATGAGAACCAGGACACCCAGCGGTTCTGGATTGACTTTTACCAGAACGTCCTCGGCGTAGAGGACGCGGTGTCACGGCTTGAGTTCGAAAAGCCCGTTTCCACCGATGCGAGCACACATGAAGGGTACATCGACGTCTTCATCCCGTCGGCAAAAACCCTCGTCGAGCAGAAGTCGCTTGGAATCGATCTCGCCAAGGAGGAGACGCGCCAGGGACGCAAGGTGACACCAGCGAAGCAGGGTAACGCCTATGCTCAGGGCATGCCCCTCTCCCAACAGCCGCGCTACATTATCGCTTGCAATTTTGCCGAGTTTTGGATCTTCGACCGCGAACGGGACTCGCTATGCCGGGAGCCTCTTTTCAAGTTGCCACTCGCCGAGCTCCCCAAGAATCTCGCGGCCATTCAGTTCCTCAAGGGCGGGGCGGAGGCCCCGGCCACGATCTCCCGTGCCGTCTCCGTAGAGGCCGGCAAGATCATGTCGAAACTTCATGACCAGGTTGCCGAGGCGTTCGACGACCCCGACGCGCCCGAGAACCACCATGCGCTCTCCGTGCTCATGACGCGCCTCATGTTCCTTATGTTCTGCGAGGACGCTGGTCTCATGGAGCCAAATGCCTTCCGAGACTACGTCGCACACTTCCAGGCGGGTGATCTCAGGCGAGGCCTCAAGGACCTGTTCGTCTGGCTCGACACCAAGGATGAGGACCGCGACAAGTACGCCGAGCCCTGGCTGAAGAAGCTGCCCTACATGAACGGCGGCCTCTTCCGCGAGAAGACGGAGATTCCGCCCCTGTCCGAGAACTTCCGCCATACGCTCATCGTCGAGGGGTGCCAGGAGTTCGATTGGACGGGCGTGAGCCCCACGGTCTTCGGCTCCATCTTCGAGGGGGCGCTGTCGCACGACCACCGCCGAGCAAACGGTCAGCACTTCACGAGCCCGGAGAATATCCACAAGGTCATAGACCCGCTCTTCCTCGACGGCCTCAAAGCCGAATTTGAGGAGGCCTGCGCCAAGCCCGTTGCGGGCGGTGCGAGAACTCGCGCCCTCAAGGATTTGCATGAGAAGATTGGTGACATCTCCATCCTCGACCCGGCCGCCGGATCGGGCAACTTCCTGACGGAGAGCTACTTGTGCCTGAGGCGACTGGAGAACCGCATCCTTTTCGAGCTCCAAGGCGATCAAACGTCGTTCAGTTTTGAGGATTCCGGCGATCGCGACGTGCTGGTAAACCTAAAAAACTTCCATGGTATTGAGCTGGAGGACTTCGCTTGCTGCGTTGCCCGCACGGCGCTCTGGATTGCTGAGAAGCAGGCGGATGCCGATACGGCAAAGGTGACGCAGCGCGTCTATCAGGAACTTCCGCTCACGGACTACGAAGGTATTGTCAACGCGAACGCCCTGCGGATTGACTGGAATGATGTGGCGCCCGCCAGAGAGATCGATTACGTTTTGGGGAATCCGCCGTTTATTGGCCATCAGTGGCGAAGCGAATCCCAACAGGAGGACATGACGGTCGTTTTTGCCTCGACGAATGTCAAGAAGTACGGCAAATTAGACTATGTCTGCGCCTGGTATGAACGCGCTGCCGAATTTATTCACGGCACCAAGGCCGTCGCAGCATTTGTTTCAACTAACTCTGTTTGTCAGGGGGAGTCCGTTCCGATTCTTTGGAAAAACCTGTTCGCTAGAGGTATAGAGATCGTCTTCGCGCACCGTACTTTTATCTGGGGATCGGAGGCGGCGGACCTCGCACATGTCCATTGCATTATTGTCGGCTTTGCTTCTAATGTTGCCAGAGGGGTTGCAAAGAAAATTTATACGGATGACAACGTCGAAATTGCTTCAAATATAAATGGCTATCTCGTTGACGGCCCATCCATAGCTGTCGAGTCGCGAAGAGCGTCCGTAAATTATGGTGCCCCGGCCATGACCAAGGGGAGTCAGCCAACGGATGGCGGTAATCTCATTTTTAGCCATGAGGAAGGCGAGGCTTTTAAGCAGAAATATCCTGAGCTAGAGGATCTCGTCAGACCGTTTATGGGCGCAAGGGAATTCTTGCGGGGGGAACCCAGGGCCTGTTTTTACCTGAAGGGCGCTAATCCTGGCAGGATCAAAAAGAGCGTTGAAATAATGTCCAGGCTCCACAAGGTAAAAGAGGCCAGGATGTCCAGTCCGACTCGGTCAGTTAGGGAATATGCCGATAGGCCGATGGAGTTTACTCAGGACAGACAGCCGAATAGCAATTTTCTTGTCCTACCGAAGACTACTTCTGGCCGAAGGAGGTATGTTCCCATCGGGTTCATGTCTCCTGACGTTGTGGTCAGCGATAAGTTGCACATTATTCCTGATGCTACGCTGTTCCTATTCGGTCTGCTTCAATCGAATTTCCACCAATGCTGGATACGCGCCGTGTCTGGACGCTTAAAATCGGACTATGAATATGCGCCAGCCGTGTACAACAGCTTCGTTTTCCCTTCTACCACTAACGAAATGGTTGAAGAAATTACTCGGTGCGCCCAACTTGTGCTGGACGCCCGGGCTTTATACGGCGGCTCGTCGTTAGCGGATTTATACGATCCCGATAGCGAATTTCTATTTCCAGACCTTATGAGAGCCCATGCTAGGCTCGATGCCGCCGTTGAATCGGCATATGGCGTCGACTTCGATGGCGACGAAAACAAGATCGTTGCCCATCTGTTTAACCTCTATGCAGAAAAAGTCGGTGAGTAGCGTGAAGGGAAGTGCCGTAAGGCCAAAAGAGGGGGCGGAGCTATCCGAGCCCGATTCTGTGAAAGAAGGTGTTGGGGGCCTAAAGGCTGAGGCTGATCGGCAGGAGGAAGAAGCCCAGAGATACGCCATTGCCTTCCTCAAGAAGGTGATGAGGCTGAAGGGCGTGGCGATTGAGCGCGGCCATTTTCTCCGTTCTGAGTTCAGGAAACGAGGCGTCTCGGACGAGCGAGTGGAGCTCGCGATTTCAATGAGCCCGGCTGCCGCTGGGGTGGATTCCGACCTCGTTGACTCCATCGCGAGGGACGTCATTGATTTCGAGACGAAGAAATCGACCGTTCTTTCGTTCTCCGCGGGATTGCCCGGAGGGCTCGCGATGCTCGGAACGATCCCGGCGGACGTGACGCAGTACTATGTCCACGCCTTTCGAATCATGCAGAAACTGGCGTATCTCTACGGCTGGCAGTCCTTCATCGACGATTGCGACGAGATGGACGATGAGACCTTGGCGGCTTTTGCCCTTCTCCTGGCTGTGATGGTCGGAGTGAGCGGGGCCAACTCCGCGTTGACGGCGTTTTCCAAAACGGTTCAGTCGAATATCGCCAAGAAGGTCGCCAGCAAGGCGCTTACGCAGACGAGCTACTACCCGATCATCAAAAAGGTTCTTGCCGGAATCGGCGTCAAGATCACCAAAAGCAGTTTCGGCGACGCGGTGAGCAAAGTCGTTCCGGTCGTCGGCGGCTTCATCTCGGGCGGCCTCACGTTCGTTAGCCTCAAAGGCGGGTCCAGGAGACTTGCAGGGGAGCTCAGGTTGTTGCCACAGGCGGCAGGCCCCGCAACTGCGGAACGGTCGGGCCCCGTTGGGCTATAAGCCGATTCGGTAAACTAGAACAGAAAGAGGAGCCAGATATGGCAATTAACTTGAAGACTGCGAAAGGCACGCATCGGGCGAGAGGGTGACGGATGAAGACTTATAACCTGGACACCATCCAGAAGGTTCCCCTGCGCGAGGTGTGGCCGCATGAGGCCCACGACTTCACCAAGTGGCTGGCCGAGGAGCAGAACCTCGCAACCCTCGGGATGGCGGTCGGAATCGAGCTCGAGCTCATAGAGACTGAGTCCTCGGTCGGATCGTTCAACGTGGACATCTACGCGCAGGAGTCCGGTACGGGCCGCAAGGTGATCATCGAGAACCAGCTCGAGGACACCAACCACGACCACCTCGGCAAGGTGATCACGTACGCCGCCGGCAAGGGCGCCGAGGTCGTCATCTGGGTTGTGGCGCGCGCCCGCGACGAGCACCGCCAGGCCATCGAGTGGCTCAATCAGCACACCGACAGCGACTTCGGGTTCTTCCTGGTCGAGGTCGAGCTCTGGAGGATCGGGGACTCCCTGCCCGCCCCGCGCTTCGGCGTGGTCGAGCAGCCGAACGAGTGGACCAAGACCGTGAAGCTCTCCGAGGGGCTCAGCGAGACCGAAAAGGTCAAGCTGGCGTACTGGACGGCCTACCGCGAGGTGGCGGGCGGCCATCCGGAGTTCCTCAAGGAGTTCAGCCCGCAGAAGCCCAGCAAGGACCATTGGTCGACGCTTCGCCTGGGGGTCTCGGCATACCATCTCGCCCTGCTCATCGATACGCACAAGGGCCGCACGGGTATCGAGCTGTACGTGGACGACGACAAGGAGATCGGGCACCGCGCCATCGCCAACAGCGGAATCTTCGAGGAGCGCCTCGGGCTGACGGCGGCACCCTTCGATGCGAAAAAGGCCTCGGGACTGCGCTTCTACAAGGCGGGCCACCCCATCAAGGGCCACCAGGACGCATGGCCGGGGTACATCGAGGAACAGCTCGGATGGGCCCTCGAGATGAAAAAAATAATCGCGGAGATCGGACTTTAAAAGCGCTTCGGCAATTACTGGGCTTATTGGACACACTTTTTGTCCTATAAGCCGACTGTTTTCTGACTACAAAATGCGGGGATGTCATCGAAAACAACGCTTGCGGTATCCAGATTCTGGTGGGGATAGATATCGCGAGCAAGGATTCCGATGCTAGACGATGCGCCCGGTAAGGTGCCCGGACGCATCGCGGTCGGTCTGTTGGGGGCCGTGCATCTGACGGTAAGATCTATCACGATGTTACAGGGCATGCCATCTTGCGGTCTTTCCCGTTCCGTCGCTATCGATGGTCTTGTCCACCTTCTTCATTTTCGCTAGAAGGTTCGATACCTTCTTGGCCTTTTGCGCGTCGGTAAGGCCCGAGGGGAGAAGATCGTTGATGAGGGCGGTGATTTTCGCACGTGGTGCGGGCCCCGTTTCTGAGAGCATCTGAATGACAAGCGCCTTGCAGGCCTCTTCATTGAGGCCTTTGCTGCGCGTGTAAGACACCTCCTGTCCCGTCTTCGAGGCAAGGGCGTTCGTGATGGAGATATGGGGGTACCTGCCTTCGATAAGCTTGAGTCGATGCAGCTCTGAGGCCTCCTCGTTCGTGATTTCCTCGCCTTTTTGAACCTTGTCCAAAAGGTAGACGACGTCCATCGGAAGGTCCGGCTTAGCATAGAGTAGCCTGCTGTAGCTCTCATTGATGGTCTTACCGTAGACACTTACGCGCACGCGGGTTGGATCCGAAAGGTCGTAGGTGGGTAGGGGGAAGTATCGCTTTCTCTGCATCTGGAATACTTTGGGGATTCCCATGGCGATGGTGTCGATCATGTCCATCTGCACCATCGCCTCGGAAAGGAAGGGGTTGCGGTAGTAGCTTGGCTTAAAACCCGGCCGCATCGCATTTTCGATTGTCTCCGGAATGAAGGACCCTTCGTTTAGGAAAACGAGGTGATCCTCGAATTCCTCGACGTTGATTCGCCCCTGCATGGAATAGTCTTGATGGGCGATACAGTTGTTCAGGAGCTCTCTGATGATCTCGGGTTCGTACTGGTCAGCCTCAAAGGGAAACAGACTCGCGCCATTTGCGTTGAACCGGTACTTCTCGTTGCGGATTTTCCCGAGTACCTGGTCAATCGCGAGAAGGAAGGGTGGTTTGAAGTGCTCGTAAGAGGTTACCGATCCATTGGAGGCATAGAGAGTCCAGGTGATGCGCGGGCTCATCCCATCGAGCAAGCGGGTGGATTCCGGCCTTCCGAGCAGGATGAGTGTCGTCGGGGTGATCTTGCCGTTTCTGGTTAGGTTTGCCATGTCGAGAATCGTGCGGTCATCCATGTCCGCGAACGCCCCGGAATGCCGTCGGTGCTTGGAGAGAAAGAGCCCCACCGCTTTCTTCACGGCTTCGGGGTCGAGGTCCTCGAAGGTTGCTTCTTCGATTTCGAGGGCACTCCAGTCCGGCCTCCGCATTTGGCGTATCTGCTCGTACTTATCGATGGGGAGTGGCCCGAGTGATTCGCCCTCGCGCGCCCATGCCGCATTGTTGAACGCCGTTGGCATGCCCGGCGTTGCGGCGGGGATTTGAAACGCGAGGACGCGTTTGCCGTCAATCCTGAGTTCATGGATCTCTCTCAGGGTGAGGTGGTTGTTCGCGCGGTCCGCAATCTCCTTTTTAAGGGATGGGACTGCGGACAAAAAGTTGGACCGTTGAGGTCCGGAACGGAGTCCGCATGGCATACAGTAGGAGAATGGTGGAGAGGGCCAGGGCGCTTCGCGGCGCCGGGCTCACCG
>NZ_JBQHQF010000022.1:0-35137 GCF_052067635.1 Collinsella sp. HCP3S3_E5
GGATGCGCGGAATCCTATACGCCGCACCAATCGAACTTGAAGCCTCCGGCAACGGGGGCTTTTCTTTTTTGGAAGCCATGCATGGATTCGAACCTCGGTCGAGGCGCGAGCAGCATAATCACCACATCGTAAAATTTTTTCAAATTGTCGCTTGACCCGTCGGGGCCTCGCGTGCATAATAATCCGTGCGTTGCGGCGTTACCTCAGCTGGATAGAGGGTCTGACTACGAATCAGAACGTCATAGGTTCGAATCCTATACGCCGCACCAATTGAGCTTAAAGCCTCCGGCAACGGGGGCTTTTCTTTTACGCCGCCATTCGACCCCAGACACTCGACTGGAATCGTGCGCCTCCGCCCGCGGGAGACTATTTCTTATCGACTCGTGTAAGATTCCGAGTAGATGTCGCGGCCCATCCGTGACCACTCCTTCGCTAGACGACCGATCAGGGTGATATTTCGTGGCAGAGCGTCCGACATACAAGCTCAGGTTTCTCGACCCCAAAAAGCGTTTTCCATCGATGCCAGAGCAACCCGCGGGGCGCTCGTATGGTGTTGTCTGGAAAGTTTTTGGCGAGGATCCTAAAGAGTCTTGCTACGTCGTCGAATTCGTAGGCAAAAGCCACATATCGCTTTTGGGCTACGTGAGCGTGTCAGGTGAGGTCTATAAGGTTGACGGCCCTGTTCAGAAAGTGCCATTGCCCAAGAACCCCGACATGAAATTGGTCCTTGACGAGTCCGATTCCAGTGTTGGCGAGATTTTGGTGCGGGGAGCCAACGGTGCAATGCGCGCTTGCGCGCGAACGGCCGGCTCTCCCGAAGGGCCCATGCGTGAGCAGTCCGACCACGAGACATGGAATTCGAGCCGTGCTCTCCCTTATGGCGAGTTTATGGCCTCGATGTTCTTGCGCTACGTGATATTTGCCGACCCCAAAAACGCCCTTGCGAACACGGTACCTGTCTACGAGCTCGATGAGGGTATAAAAAACACCGCCAACAAGATCAAACTCGTAAAGTTGCCCGAGCCGGTCGAGGTGTTTTTGGGCTTTAACACGGCACCGCTCCCCGATGCTATCGAGACGCTGCTCTACCGCGTTGACCATGCCGATAATCCGAGCGGTATCGAGCGTTATGCCGCCGCCCTTATGAGCGAGGTCGATTTGCCCCGACTGCGCACCATCGCTGCCAAGTCAGAGATGGGCCTAGCGCGTATCGACCGCTCAAAGCTGTTCTATCTCAATTTTGATCGTAGCCTGCTGGACCAGGACGAGATTGACATGCTGCTTGCTATCGAGTGTCGTCTTAACCGCCTCTCCGGCATCCTTGAGCGTATTGGGGCCGGATTGGCCCCTGCGGCATCCTCGCCGAGCCTTGAGGGCTGCGCGCTCTTTGACCTATGGCATATCAGCAAGACGACAAACGACGTTCCTCGCCTGCTCGAAACGCTGTCGAATGACAACCCGTGGGCCAAACCGGGGACGGTTGCGTGCCAGCCGGGTGGCGAGTGGGACGTTCGCACCCGCTTTGCACGTATCGTAGAAGCACTCAACGTGGTCACGCGGCTCGACTACACCTATCGAGCGAACGTCGCCGAGGGCATCATGCTGGTTCGATTTGGCCGCACGGTTGTCGATGCTATGCCGCAGCGCGAATACGATGCTCAAGATGATGCCTGGCGCGAGGTGGATGAGCCTAAGCGCGCAGCATGGGCCGCGGAGCACGACGCGCGCGTGGCGCTCACGCTGGCAGCGGCTTGCTTTGCTGCCGGTGCCAGCATTACGCGCTGCTACGTTCAGATTGCGGCTCCCGATGGCGAACAGGGTGAGCGCATTGTTGCAACATATTCCTTTGGGCGTGCGGCCTATCTGGCCAATTGCGTTCCCGCCGCTAAGAATTTTGAAAGCATGGATATGGATGATATGCCGTGCAAGCGCATGCTTGAGGCATATGAGTCGGACGCGCCGGATGCGATTGAGCCCGCTGAGGTTCATGCTCGCCCGCGTGACGACCACCGTTCGCTGCCGCCGGCGTTGCGCGACCTGCTGCTTGCCGATACGGCTGATGAGCTTGAGGTTATGGAGGAGGGCGATGACCCGTATGTGGCGCGCGTCGCTGAGTTGCGCGAGCGGGCAAAAGTCGACCGCGCGGGTGCGTTTGAGGGCTTTTCCCGTCTTGTTGAGGAGCTGGAGGCCAAGTGCGCCGTTGCCGAGCTTTTGGCGACAGGACCGGTCCAGACGCTGTTTTGCGACAACCAACTGGTGCGTATGGTGCTGCCGGTAATGGAGGAAGACCGCTCCCTTCGTATTTTGCGCGCTCCCGATGCGCTGTACTTTGCCCAGCATGAGATTTGCAGCTTTTACGCCGATCAGGAGGATTTTGAGCGGGCATTGCCCGAGGTGCGTCATCTTTACGATCTGGCGCGCTCATCCATGCAATCACACTTTGCACTCATCAACGTGCTGGCGCGTCTGGAGCGCTATGACGAGGTCATTGAGGTGGCGCGCCACGGCCTGCGCATTGCCAGTGACCGTTCCGCAATCGGCTACCTGTTCTATCGCCTAGCGTTTGCCTACTGGAACTGCGATCAGCTCGAGCTGGCGTTGGCGTGCTACCGCTTGGTACCGCGCGGTGAGGAGCCGGGTAGCAACGCACTGGAGGAAATGCAGGGCCTTATGAACGAGATGGGTGTCAATGAGCCACCGACGTTCGAGGAAGCGGTTGAGGCCATCAGTAAGGCCGGGCTCGAACTGCCGCCGGTGCCTGCCGTGTCCAACCAGCTGGCAGACGCTGCTGTGCAGCTGGTCGATAACGGTTTCTTTTTCCTGGCACGCGTCTGCATCTTCCAAATGTGGCGCACGATGGGAAACGATGAGCTCGGCTCCCTCAGCCGGTCGTTGGGATAGGGGTTTGATTTATGGGGGAGGAAAGCCTGCCGGCCAATTATCAAAATTTCCCCTTGCCCGGATTCGAGTGTTTGGTTACTATGGAACGGCTGTTACGGAGAGCTGACCGAGAGGCCGAAGGTGCTCGCCTGCTAAGCGAGTATGCCCCAAAAGGGCATCTGGGGTTCGAATCCCCAGCTCTCCGCCAGTACGAATTTGAAAAAGGGCTCCGTAAGGGGCCCTTTTTGATATGGAGAACGTTAGCTGGGGATTCGAACCCGAGAGGGCACGGGCGTTAAGCAAACGCGAAAGCGTTTGTCGCCCGTGGGCGAAAAGCCGCTAGGCTTTGAAGCCGGAGGGCATGCGTAGCATGCCCGGACATCCCCAGCTCTCCGCCAGTACGAATTTGAAGAAGGGCTCCGTAAGGGGCCCTTTTTGGTATGGAGAACGTTAGCTGGGGATTCGAAACCTCAAAAAATGAGGCGCCCCGTTGGACGCCTCATTTGGTTCGATGTGATAACGCTTTGGCCCTACACCTCAGGAGCCTTGGCTACGGTCTCGCTCTCGGCTGTGAGCGGGCGGTTGTCGATGCGGCGGCCCAGGCGGTCGAGCTTCACGAGCAGCCACTCGATGGGATTGGGCCCCGTTCCTTCCTCGTCGGCAACCAGGTCCATGACGGCAATCTTGGTGCCGTCCTGCTTAAGCGTAACGCTGCCCACCTTATCGCCAACATGCACCGTGCCCGAAAGGTCATCGTAGCTAACCTTTTCGGTCACTTCGCCGGCGAGTGAGAACACCGTTGCCTGCGCGGTGGGGTCGGCAAGCGTGGCGTCGATCGTTTTGTCTGTCCAGTCGGTTTGACTGACACGTGCCATCAGCGGATTTCCGTTGGCGGTCTTCTTTTGCGTATTGGCGATTTCGACCGTTACCTTGTGGTCGTAATACCAACTAGCAAGTGTGGCCGTATCGGCAAAACGCTGGTCGGTGGTGCTGGAGTTCAAGACAACGGTATAGATCTCGTCGCCATCGCGATCGTAGGCGCTTGCAAAGCAGTATCCGGCATCGTCGGTGGTGCCGGTCTTACCGCCGATATTGCCGTCTTGGTCCAATAAAACATTGTGCGTATCCATGGAATGCGAATGATCGGAGCCGTCGGCGCCCGTCACTTCGATCCAGGGATCTTTGCTCGCCATGACTTCGCGAATCGTGTCGTCCTTCATGGCCTCTTGCATCATCAATGCCACATCGTGTGCGGTTGAATGCATATCGCCGGCCCATTCGTCAAAATCCAGCCCGTGCGGGTTCTCGAAGAGCGTTCCCGTGCAGCCGAGCTTCTTGGCCCGCTCGTTCATGGCTTTTACAAACGTAGCGACGGCATCTTTGGTCTTGGGGTCAAGTTTTTTGCCCACGTGTTCGGCAAGCGCGATGGCGGCGTCGTTGCCCGAGGGGATCATCAGGCCGCGCAGCGCTTGCTCGACGGTGAGCTCGTCGCCTTCGAGGAGTCCCGCGGTCGAGTTGCCTACGGTTGCCGCCGCGTTGCTCACGGTGACTTTCTCGTCCATTTTGCAGTTCTCGACCGCGAGGATTGCAGTCATGACCTTGGTGATCGAGGCGATTTTGACTTGCTCGTCGGCGCTACGGGCATAGTAGGCGGTGCCGTTTTTACCCATGACAAACGCATTGGAGGCATCGATATCGGGCAGGTCTTCGGCTGCAATGCCGCGTGCATCGGCGGCTTTGCCGCAGATGTTATCGGTCGTGAGCACTTGGGCGCCGGCGACGGACGGAATGCCGGCGACAAGGGTGACGGCGCAGGCAAGGCCAACGGTCAGCTGCGCGGAACGCTTTACAAGAGGGGTGAGATGCTTCACTGATTTCGCTTTCGACGGGATGGTCTCCTTTGGCTCTAGAGTATATCGTTTGCCGGCTGTGCCGCTTGGGGTTTGGCGCGTGCGGTTTATCTTCGTGTCTGAGCGGACGCTTGGGTGTGCACGGTCGATATGATTGCCCGTCGCGTATCGAGGAGGTCCTTACAAACACTTGACAATACGCTCACGCATATATGAGCTGCGATTTTTACTATCGATACTGCTGATTTGATATCGATGTGGAGGTATGCGGTATGACGGCTGCTGCGGCTGTGGGGCCCACGGAGCTCGAGGAGCTAATGGAAGCGCAGGCCGAGGCCGCGCATGAGCGCGAAATTGGAGATGCGACTCGCCCCACGGCAGAGGACCTTGCCACCTCGCCGACGCGCATCGATGTCGAGGGCCTCGACCTGTTCTATGGCGATCACCACGCGCTTAAGGATGTGTCCATCAAGATCCGCGACAAGCAGATTACCTCGTTTATCGGTCCTTCGGGCTGCGGCAAGTCGACGTTGCTGCGTTGCTTTAACCGCATGAACGACGGCATCAAGGACTGCCGCATCGAGGGCAAGATTGCGCTCGATGGTCAAGATATCCTGGGCGATTACGACATCTGCCGCCTTCGCCAGCGCGTGGGCATGGTGTTCCAGCGCCCCAACCCGTTTCCCATGAGCATCTACGACAACGTCGCCTATGGCCCCCGCGGTATGGGTGTGCGCGATCGCGCTGTGCTGGATGAGCTGGTCGAGGATTCCCTGCGCCGCGCTGCCCTGTGGGACGAAGTCAAGGACAAACTCAAGGAGTCTGGTCTGGGGCTTTCGGGCGGACAGCAGCAACGTTTGTGCATCGCCCGTGCGCTTGCCGTGCGGCCCGATATTCTGTTGATGGACGAGCCGACCTCGGCACTCGATCCCGTGTCGACGCTCGTGGTGGAGCAGCTGGCCTGCGAGCTCAAAGAGACCTGCACGCTCGTGGTCGTTACACACAATATGCAGCAGGCGGCGCGCATATCCGATTCCGTCGCGTTTTTCTTGCTAGGCGAGTTGGTGGAGCACGCGCCCACCGCTCAGCTTTTCAAAAATCCTACCGACCCGCGTACGGCGGATTATTTGACGGGACGTTTTGGCTGATACCATCTAGTAAAGGTACCTTTAGGATTAAGATGCGGTCATGCCGACCGCAAAGGGGTTCAACATGATCTATTACGTCGAGGACGATGACAACATCAGGGATTTGACGGTCTATGCGCTGCGCAAGCAGGGGATCGAGGCCGAAGGCTTTTCGTGCGACGGTGAGTTTAAGGCTGCCGTGGCGCGACGGGTGCCCGATGCCGTGCTGCTCGATATCATGCTGCCCGATACCGATGGCTTGGCGATTATGCGTCGCCTGCGTGCCGATCGCCTGACGGAGACGGTGCCCATCATGATGCTTACCGCCAAGGATACCGAGCTCGACAAGGTGATGGCGCTCGATGGCGGTGCCGACGATTATCTGACTAAGCCGTTTTCGCTCATGGAGCTTGCGAGCCGCTGCCGCGCACTGCTGCGTCGCGGCGGCATGGTCAAGCAGGCGAGCGATGTGCTCAGCGTGGGCGATATCGTGCTTTCGCCCAGCCATCGCGAGGTGACCGTTGCCGGCGAGCCGCTTAAGCTCACCCTGCGCGAGTTCGACCTGCTCGAGTACCTCATGCGCAAGCCCGGCGTGGTCTTTACCCGCGAGTCGTTGCTGCAGAGCGTGTGGGGCTGGGACTTCGACGGCGGTTCGCGCACCGTTGACGTGCACGTGCAGACGCTTCGCCAAAAACTGGGCGAGCATGCCAGCGCCATCGAGACCGTGCGCGGCGTGGGCTACCGCTTGGCCGAGCCTTCTGCCGGTGACGGTGCCGAAGGTGACGACACCGCGGCCACCGCATCGGAGGAGTAACCCGTGGTCTTCGCCCCCCAGGGAAAACATACGCTGTCGCACCGCGTTTTTGTGACGATCTTTGTTTGCGCCATGGCGGTTATCGTGGCGTTTACGGTGCTGGGTGCGTTCTTTGTGCAAAACACCTTGGCGGATGCCACGAGTGCCAATCTGGCGCAGGAAACCGAGCTCATTGCTGCCGCCCTCGACGAACAGCAGGAGCCCATCCCGTTCTTGCGTAGTCTCGATCGCGAGGACTTGCGCATTACGCTGATTAACAAGGATGGATCGGTTGCCTACGACAACGAGGCGTCGCCTTCCTCACTGCCCAACCATGGCGATCGCCCCGAGGTCATCGAGGCCTTTGAGAGTGGTTTGGGTTCCGCGGAGCGCGCAAGCTCTACGCTCGACGAGATTATGCTGTATCGCGCCGTCGCCCTTGATAACGGCCAGGTTGTCCGCTTGGCGCAAGCCCAGCCTGGCGTTGCGGCGATTTTGCTGTCGATGGTGGCGCCGATGCTGCTTATCGCAGCAGCGGGTGCAGTACTCTCGTTTTTTATGGCGCGCCGCGAGTCCCGTGCAATCATCGCGCCGTTGCAAGAGGTGGATTTGGACCACCCACGCCGTAGCTATGAGCACGCCTATGCCGAGATGGTCCCCATGCTTGAGCGTATCGAGTCGCAGCGCCAGGAACTCAAGCGCCAAATGGCGGTGCTAGCGGACAACGACCGAATGCGCCGCGAGTTCACGGCCAATATCACTCATGAGCTCAAGACCCCGCTTACCGCGATTTCGGGCTATGCCGAGCTTATTGCAAACGGCATGGTTGAGGGCGAGGACGACTTGCGCAACTTTGGTGGCCGCATCTATCGCGAGGCGGGCCGCCTGGCAGCGCTCGTCAACGACATTCTTACGCTTTCCAACTTGGACGAGGCGGAGCGAGCATCCGAGGGCGAGGCGGTGCCCATTGGGTCCACAGAACCCATCGAGCTCTCTCGCGCCATTTTGACGGTGGAACAGCGTCTTGAGCAAGTTGCCCGGCAGTCGAATGTGACCATTGGGCACGAGACGAAGCCCATGGTGATCGAAGGCGTGCCGCGCCTGATTGACGAGCTGATCTACAACCTTGCAAGCAACGCCATTCGCTACAACCGACCTGGCGGTACGGTCACGCTGCGCTGCGGGACCAATGACGAGGGTCATCCGTACCTGTCTGTTGCCGATACGGGTATCGGTATTGCGCCCGAGGAGCAGGGTAAAGTGTTCGAGCGTTTTTATCGCGTGGACAAGAGTCGCTCTAAGGCGCGTGGCGGAACCGGCCTGGGTTTGGCGATCGTCAAACACGCCGCTCTGTACCATCATGCCAATATCGACCTGTCGAGTGAGCCGGGAGTGGGGACAACCATCACGGTGACGTTTCCCGCACAGCAGAAAGAGCCGTTTGCATAGCGCTTGGCCGCTGGCCTTGATGTAAACGCCGCATCGGGGTTGCCGGTGCGGCGTTATTGTTGCGCAAGATTGTTATAAGCGCTGTAGCTTATGTATAGAGTTTGGACATGGGAAAAAGATGCGATAACAAATGGACAGTTTTGTCAATACGAACTCGGGAACTGAAAGGCACGCTGCATGGCCCTTCTCGAATTGTTCCAGCTGCTTAAAAAGCATCTCAAGCTGGTCATTACCCTTCCGGTGGTCTGTGCGATCGTCATGGGTATCGCGTCCTTTGCCATGATGGACAATACCTACACCGCCACGACGAGCATGTACATTCTCGCTAAGACCGACGGCGGTCAGATGAGCTATAACGACCTTTCGGCGAGCCAGATGCTTTCCAACGATATCGCCACGCTGCTCGACAGCGATAGCGTTAAGAGCGGTGCCGCCAAGGATCTGGGCCTTTCCGATTTGGATGATTACAAGATTGCCGTTTCGTCCGAGACTACGACGCGCGTCATTACGCTTTCGGTGACGGGTGCCGATGCCAAGGAGACGGCCAAGGTTGCAAGGGCAATGGCCAACTCGGTAAGCACGGTCGCCCAGAATGTTGGCGCCGCCCAGAGCATTAACGTGGTCGATGAAGCCAAGACCCCTGAGTCTCCGAGCGGCCCCAAGCGCTTGCTGTATGTTGCCGTTGCGTTCCTTGCCGGCGTCTTTATCGCAATTGCCTACGTTGTTTTGGCAGATATACTCAACATGCGTATCTGCGGTGCCGAAGAGGCAGAAGAGCTCCTGGGTATTCCCGTTGTTGGCCGAATTCCGGCTATGAAAGGTGGTAAATAGGCATGGCTAAGGCGAAGAACACCGATAAAGGGGCCGCCTTGGATATCCAACTTAAGACAGGTTGCTTTGAGGACGCGGCGCTGGTGCGCCGCGCCGTTTTTATGGACGAACAAGGCTATGAAAACGAGTTTGACCAGATTGACGAGGACCCGGGCTGCATCCATGTGACGCTGTATGTGGATGGCCAACTCACCGGCTGCTCGCGCGTGTTTCCCGAGGAGCTGGAGCGCGCGGCAGATGCGGAGGCTCCGGTGCCACCGGCGTGCGACTTGGACGAAGGCGTCGCCGCGGGGGAGACCTACATTATGGGGCGCGTCGCCGTGCTGCCGGCTATGCGTCGTCGCGGATTGGCAAGCGCGATCGTCGAGGCCAGCGATACATGCGCACGCGATGCTGGCGCTAGACTAATTAAGCTGCACGCGCAGGAATACGTGTTGCCGCTCTATGAAAAGGCTGGCTACACACAAATTGCCCCGGTTGACTACGAAGACGAGGGCCAGCCCCATGCCTGGATGGCCAAGCGCGTAGATGGCAGATAGGGACGTTCCTTTTCTGTCGACAGTTGGGGACACTCCTCGGCAATTGGCGCATCGGAGTGCTCGGACATACAGTTTTTCGATTCCGCATGTATATATGCGCGCTAATGGGTTATAAAATCTAAGTCTGAACATAGCAGGTCTGCGATACGGCTCGGGTAACCGGGCTGTTTTTGCGGACGGGGGTAGCGCGAAAGGACTGCACATGCGTCAATTTAAGACCGAGAGCAAAAAGTTGCTCGACCTCATGATCAACTCCATCTACACCAACAAGGAAATCTTCCTGCGCGAGCTTATTTCTAACGCGAGCGACGCCGTCGACAAGCTCAACTTTAAGAGCCTGCAGGATCCGAGCGTCAAGCTCGACCAGGGCGACCTGGCTATTCGCGTCTCCTTTGATAAAGACGCCCGCACCATTACCATCTCGGATAACGGCATTGGCATGACCGCCGAGGAGCTCGAGCGCAACCTGGGCACCATCGCCCATTCCGGCTCCGAGGAGTTTAAGACCGAGAACGCCGAGCAGCAGGGTTCGGATGTCGACATCATCGGTCAGTTTGGCGTGGGCTTCTACTCGGCCTTTATGGTCGCCAGCCACGTGAAGGTGGTCAGCCGCGCTTATGGCGAGGATGTCGCCCATGTGTGGGAATCCGACGGTCTTGAGGGCTATACCATCGAGGACGGCGAGCGCGCCGAGCACGGCACCGATGTCATCCTGACGCTGCGCGAGAACGAGAAACTCGACGCCGATGGCGAGGCCGAGACCTACGATCGCTTCCTGACCGAGTGGGGCCTCAAGAGCCTGATTCAGCAGTACAGCAACTATGTGCGCTACCCGATCCAAATGATGGTCTCCAAGAGCCGCCAGAAGCCCAAGCCCGAGGACGCGCCGGAGGATTACAAGCCCGAGTACGAGGACTACCAGGAGCTCGAGACCGTTAACTCCATGACGCCCATCTGGAAGAAGCGCAGCTCCGATGTTGAGCAGAAGGACTATGACGAGTTCTACAAGTCTACGTTCCACGACTTTGACGATCCTGCGCGCACCATCAGCTTCCACGCCGAGGGTACGCTCGAGTACGACGCCCTGCTGTTTGTGCCGGGCCGCGCGCCGTTCGATTTGTACAGCAAGGACTACGAGAAGGGCCTGGCGCTCTACAGCTCCAACGTCCTGATCATGGAGAAGTGCGACGACCTGCTTCCCGACTACTATAACTTTGTCCGCGGTGTCGTGGATTCCGCCGACGTGTCGCTCAACATCTCGCGCGAGACGCTGCAGCAGAACCGTCAGCTCAAGGCCATCGCCAAGCGTGTGGAAAAGAAGATTACCGCCGACCTTGAGGATATGCGTGACAACGACCGCGAGGCCTACGAGAAGTTCTTTGAGAACTTTGGCCGTGGCCTTAAGTACGGCATCTATTCGAGCTATGGCATGAAGGCCGATGAGCTCGCCGACTTGCTGCTGTTCTGGTCTGCCAAGGAGCAGAAGATGATTACCCTGGCCGAGTATGCCAAGGGCATGCCCGAAGATCAGAAGGCCATCTACTACGCCGCCGGCGACTCGCGTGAGCGCTTGACCAAGATGCCCGTGGTAAAGGGCGTACTCGACCGCGGCTATGACGTGCTGCTGCTGACGCAGGATGTGGATGAGTTCACGTTCCAGGCTATGCGTGAGTACGTTGCCGTCGATATGCCCAAGATCTACGAGGACGACGCTGCCCGCGAGGCTGCCGAGAAGGCTGTTGCCGACGGTGCCGAGCCCGAGGTCGAGGATCGTCACCTGGAGCTCAAGAATGTCGCTACCGGCGATCTTGACCTGGCGACCGAGGACGAGAAGAAGGAGGCCGAGGACGCAACTAAGGAGAACGAGGACCTCTTTAGCGCCATGAAGGAGGCACTCGGTGACAAGGTCGAGAAGGTCGCTGTCTCTGCGCGCCTGACCGATGCTCCCGCGTGCATCACCACCGAGGGTCCGCTTTCGCTCGAGATGGAGAAGGTGCTTCAGAAGGGTCCCGAGGGTGCGCCCGACGGTATGCCCAAGAGCCAGCGTGTGCTCGAGCTCAACGCCAAGCACCCGGTCTTTGCCAAGCTCGTCGCTGCTCAGAAGGCGGGCGACGCCGACAAGATCAAGCAGTACTCCGGCCTGCTCTATGACCAGGCCCTGCTCGTCGAGGGTATTTTGCCCGAGGACCCCGTTGCCTTCGCGGCGGCTGTCTGCGAGCTTATGTAACTTAAGTTACGCGGTTCTACGAACCGCGTAACGGCTCGACGCTACCCTCAGTTCCGCCGTTCTAACGAACGGCGGACCGGTCGACGCTGCGCGGGCACCAGAGCGACAACTTGTCATTCAAAGAGGACGGCATGACCAGAAGGTCTATGCCGTCCTCTTTTCATGCCAATTTGTTCGCTCTGGTGCCCGCTCGCTGGCATTGCCAAAACATCGACGTTACCGTGGTCCAAACTAGTCATTGGGGACGTTCTTGTTTGACTGGTCGTTTAAGAACGTCCCCAATGACTAGTTGGGTTGCTAATTTGTGCGGGTTGTGGTTTTGTGACCTGCTGAAATTTAAGATACTGTACAACTGTACGTTAACTCATCTTCGTAGTATATTGCTACCCGCAAAACTCAATACCATTGTGCCCTGAGACGCTAAAGCGCCTTCGTACAATGGTTATCGATAGTACGATTCGATTCAACGACAGGATGGATGGTCCAAGCGTGAGTCTCGGCAGCAAACTATCCGATGCAAAGGTTTCCTTTGCAATCTTTAAGCGCGACATCAAGCGATTGATCGTGAACCCCGTCGCCCTGGTGGTTACCCTCGGCGTGTGCGTTATTCCCTCGCTGTATGCCTGGTACAACATCGTTGCCAACTGGGATCCGTACGGAAACACCCAGGGTATCAAGATTGCCATCGCCAACAACGATCAGGGCACCCAAAACGACTTGGTGGGCGAGCTCAACGCGGGCGATAAGGTCGTCGATCAGCTCAAGGAGAACGATCGGCTGGGCTGGACCTTCGTCGATTCGGCGGCCGATGCCAAAGAGGGCGTTGAGAGCGGTGAGTACTATGCGGCCATCTTAATCCCCAAGAACTTCTCGGATAACCTGGTTTCGATGCTCGACGGCAACTACCATCAGCCCAAGCTTACGTACTACGTCAATGAGAAGAAGAGCGCTATTGCGCCGAAGGTTACCGACACCGGTGCAAGCACCATCGAGGAGCAGATCAACTCGGAATTTGTCTCCACGGCGGGCGAGACCGTTGCCGGTATCGCCAAGGATGCCGGAGTCGATTTAAAGGACAAGGCAACCCAGACCCAGGATTCGCTGGCAAGTTCGGTGTCCGAAGCATCCGATACCTTGGGCGAAGTACGCGATTCCATTGGCGACATGAACACCGCCATCGACAAGACAAGCAGCTCGATTGCTTCGGCCGATGCTGCGTTGGCGGGCCTGCAGGGACAGGCGCCTTCGCTAACGCAGGCAATCGCTCAGGGTAATGATCTGCTGGGCGAAGCTCGCACCACGGCTGGCAAGTCCATCACCTCGCTTTCCAAGGCGCTCTCGGAGGGCAGCGCCGCGTTGAGCAAGACATCGGTTTCTGCGAACGCCGCGGTCGGAAAGATGACGGGTGCTTTGACGTCCACAACCACCCGCATCTACAACTCGCTCGAATCGCTTCAGGCGACGATCGACCATAACAAGACTCTTATCGAGAGTCTGCAGAAGCTGGCCGACAGCGCGCCGACGGGCTCGGAAGAAGTTAATGCGCTGATCGCGTCTGCGATTGATATGCTTCGAGGGCAAAATGAGAGCCTTCAGGCCGTCAAGAATAATCTCTCCGATCAGTTAGAATATATTGACGATGACGCTACGGCGGTTTCGTTCGCCAGCGATGCTATCGATAAAGCGATCAAAACCGGTACGACCAACATGAATCAGGCTCAGACGGATCTGGGGCAGAACGTGCTGCCGAAGGCCTCGAGCGCGCTTGATTCATTTGCCGCCGTCTCGGGTGATCTGACGGGAATCGTGTCTGGCCTCACGCCTACTATTGCAAGCGCGCGCGGTACACTTTCGCAACTCAACGCTACGCTCGGTCAGGCCAAGACCACGCTGTCCCAGACCGATGCCTCGCTTGCCAAGGTTCAGGACAAGCTCGCGACCGCCGCCAATGACATTGCGGCGCTGCAGACCTCTGAGTCTATGGGCGAGTTGGCCGACCTCATGGACGTCGACGTCGATGACGTGGCAGATTTCATGGCATCTCCGGTTGAGCTGACGTCCAAGTCAATCTATCCGGTCAAGAGCTTTGGCTCGGGCATCGCGCCCTTCTACACCAATCTGGCGCTGTGGGTAGGCGGCTATGTGCTCATCGCCATCTACAAGCTCGAGGTCGACCGCGAGGGCATCGGTAGCTTTACGGCGCGTCAGGGCTACTTTGGCCGCTGGCTGCTGCTGGTGATCCTGGGCGCGTTCCAGGCCATTATCGTTACGGTAGGCGATCTGGTGATTGGCGTGCAGTGCGTCAGCCCGCTGCTGTTCGTGCTGGGCGGCATCGCCATTTCGTTCACCTACGTCAATATCATCTATGCGCTGTCCACCACGTTTAAGCATATCGGCAAGGCGATCGGCGTCATTCTGGTTATCGTGCAGATTCCGGGCTCGTCGGGCATGTACCCCATCGAAATGATGCCCGGCTTCTTCCAGTGGCTGCATCCGCTGCTGCCCTTCACCTATGGCATCAACCTGCTGCGCGAGACCGTCGGCGGCATGTATTCGTTCAACTACCTGTTTAACCTGTGCATTCTGGGCGTGTTCTTGATCGTGGCGCTCTTTATCGGTCTGCAGCTGCGCCCGTTGCTGCTCAACCTCAATCTGCTCTTTGATAAGCAGCTTTCCACGACGGGCCTCATGATCTGCGAGTCCAACGACCTGCCGCGCCAGCGCTATTCGCTGCGCACGGCCATGCGCGTCATGCTCGATTCGGATTCGTACCGTCGCGAACTGCTCGATCATGCGGTCGCCTTTGAACATCGCTACCCGTACTACATCAAGGGCGGTTTTGCCGCCGTGGTAGGCGTGCAGGTCCTGCTCTTTGTCCTGTCGACGGTGCTCGATATCGACAATAACGGCAAGATCATCCTGCTTGTCATTTGGATCATCTCGGTTATTGCCATCTGCGGCTGGCTTATCAATATCGAATATATCCGCGCGAGCCTCAATACCCAGATGCGTATCTCGGCGCTTTCGGACGAGGACCTGCGCCGCGAGATGCGCGAGCACACGGCTGCCATCCCCGCCGCCCGTCGCATGTTTGGTCTCAACGCCAGCGAGCGGGGCACCAAGGACAGCGAACAGCCCACGAGCCGTCTGCCGCATATCGGTGCGCATCGTAAGGCTCAAGATGCCGACGGCGTTGACAACGTAAACGGAAACGACGGGGACACCACCCCGCTCGGCAAGCACTCTAAAGGAGGTGAGGCATAAATGAAAAACATCCTGCACCTGTTTAAGCGCGATGTCCAAAACGTGTCTCGCTCCGTGATCGGCATGGTCGTCGTGATGGGCCTCATTATCGTGCCGTGCCTGTACGCGTGGTTTAACATCGCCGGCAGCTGGGATCCGTACGGCAACACCGGCAATCTTAAGATTGCCGTGGTCAACACCGACGAGGGCTACGAGAGCGATCTGATTCCCGTCGAGGTTAACGTGGGCGAAAACGTAACCGCCACCCTGCGCGGCAACGAGAACTTCGACTGGGTTGTCCTCAACGACCGCGATAAGGCGATCGAGGGCGTTAAGTCGGGCGCGTACTACGCTGCCGTCGTTATCCCTCAAACGTTTAGCGCCGACATGATGACGCTTTTCTCGACTGAGGTGAAGCACGCCGATATCGAGTTTTACGAGAACCAGAAGGCCAACGCCATCGCGCAGATCGTGACCGAGAAGGGCTCGAGCGCCGTCCAGAGCCAAGTCAATGAGACCTTTACCAAGACCATCACGACCATCGGCCTTAAGACGGTGTCCAGCCTGCTCGATTACATGAGCACCGACCAGGTGAGCAACTTTATCGCCAACCTGTCCTCGACGCTTGGCGATTCGGTCCAGGACTTGCAGGACATTCAGGCCAGTGCAACGTCGCTTGCGGGCATTTTGAGCTCCACGTCCGATTCGCTGACGTCGGCGAGCGGTATGCTCAAGCAGTCCGGATCGACCGAGGAGTCGGTGAAGCAGCTCATGCAGCATGCCGAGAGCGGTATTGCCGATTCCGAGCAAGCGCTCAAGTCCGCCAGCGATGCGATCGATGCCGCTATTGATGGGGGCGCGGGTTCGTTCGATAACGTTTCCACCGAGCTCGAAAAGGCATTCGACGCTGCAAACAAGCATGTCAATCTTACGGTGTCTCAGCTCAAACATGGCGCAGATTCACTCTATAAACGTGCCGACGATATCGATGCGATGGCCGATCAACTCTGCAGCCTTGCCGACCAGGTGAGCGATGAGAATTTGAAGGACGGCCTCAAGTCCGCCGCGACGTCGCTGGGCGGAATCGCCGATGAGTACCGCAACAATGCGAAGGACCTGACGGCGACCGAGGAGTCTCTCTCCGACAGCATGGCCAAGGTCATCAACTCGCGTGCCGAGGTCGACCAGGCCATCGCCGATGCCAAGGCCGGCATCGCGGGCGCCAAATCCGATTACGATTCCACGTTCTCGGTTAAGGCCAAGGAGCTCAAGAAGACCGTCTCGGGCATTCTAGACTCGCTCGATGGTATCTCGGGCGATCTGGATAGCGCCGTAGATGGCCTGACCGACGCATCCGGTTCGCTGTCAAAGGGCCTCTCCAAGGCTGCAAAGCTGGTCAACAAGGCTTCCGATCAGCTGGGCGAGGCGTCGGACAAGATCGGCGCGTTTAAGGACGAGCTCGACGGTGCCCTTATGTCTGATGATCTAGCCACGATCAAGACGATGATCGGCAACGACCCCGAGGGCCTCGCCGCGTCGCTTTCCGGCCCCGTTGCGCTCGATCGCAAGCCGGTCTATCCGATCCGCAACTACGGTTCGGCCATGGCACCGTTCTACACGATTCTGTCGCTCTGGGTTGGCTCGATCGTACTGGCAGCCATGATGAAGGTCTCGGTCGACGATGAGCTCATCAACGAGCTCATCCCCGTACGCCTGCACGAGATCTACCTGGGTCGTTACCTGTTCTTTGGCGGTTTGGCTCTGCTGCAGGCAACGCTCGTGTGCGCGGGCGACATCCTGTTCTTTGGCATTCAGTGCGACAACCCACTGCAGTTTGTGCTAGCGGGCTGGATCGCGAGTCTCGTGTTCTCCAATATCGTCTACACGCTTACGGTTTCGTTTGGCGATATCGGCAAGGCGCTCGCTGTCGTGCTGTTGGTCATGCAGGTCGGTGGTTCGGGCGGCACATTCCCCATCGAGATGACCGGCCCCGTGTTCCAGGCGATCTATCCGTTCCTGCCGTTTACCCATGGCATCAACGCCATGCATGCCGCCATGGCTGGCGCCTACCATATGGAGTACTGGGTTGAGCTGGGTATTCTGGCGAGCTATCTGATTCCGTCGCTGGCCCTGGGTGTGGTCTTCCGTCGTCCAGTCATCAAAGCCAACGACTGGATTATCGAAAAGCTGGAGAGTACAAAACTAATCTAGCGCAACAATGTGAACGCTGACATTGCCGGAGCTTCGAGGCTTTTCTGTTCGATACTTTAGTGGGCTGAATTGCGTGAGCTGCTTGATTGTTGCTACAGTTGCGGGACGTGCCGGGGGTCCGGCGCGTCCCGTTTTTATTTGACCATGAGGCGGCATGCGGTCGCGCGCGTGCGGACACCACGCCCAGACCGAGCGCGAGGATGCCCTATGGCCCATCATGCCGTTATTGAAATCGAAAATATGCCCGATAGCCCTGTAGCCCGCGAAGACCTGGGTGCCGGCGGTGCCTCTCGCGGTGCCGGTGCGCGCTCGCCGCTGTTCTGGAAGGTCTTGCTGCTTTCGATAGCGGTCATCTGGGGCTATTCCTTTACCACCATGAAGGACGCGCTCGATACCATTCCGGTGTTCGAGCTGCTCTACATTCGCTTTCTTCCGGCGTCGCTGGTCATGCTTGCCGTCTTCCACAAGCGCATTGTTGCCCATTTCAACGCTCGAAATCTGATTGTTGGACTTGGCATGGGCGCGCTCATGTGGGGTGCCTACGGTTTGCAGACGATTGGCCTGGCGCAGACCACGGCAGGCAAAAGCGCGTTTTTGACGGGCACGTACTGCATCTTGGTTCCGTTTGCGAGCTATGTCCTAAGCGGCGAAAAACTTACCCGTTACAACTTGGGTGCCGCGTTGCTGTGTCTGGCGGGCATTGGCTTGGTGGCGCTTGATAGCGTCGAGTTCAATGCCGGCGATGTTATTACGCTGGGCGGCGCGGTCTTCTTTGCCATCCAGATGGCGGTGGCCGCTAAGTACGGTCGCAAGATGGACATCAACGTCATCACGTTTTGGATGTTTGCGGGCAACGGTGTGCTGTGCCTGATCTCTTCGCTGCCGTTCGAGACCCAGGCGCCTTTATCCGTGTGGACGCCGAGCTTTATTGGCGTGATGGCATTTCTCTCGGTGGGCTGCACATGCGTGGGTTTGCTCATCCAAAACGTGGGTTTGGCGCATGTCCCGGCCTCGACGGGCTCACTACTGCTTTCGATGGAGTCGCCATCGGGCGTGCTGTTCTCGGTGCTGCTGATGGGGGAGGTGCTCACCTCGCGTTTGCTTGCCGGCTTTGCGCTCATCTTCCTGTCGATTATCTTGAGCGAGACGCACTTTGACTTTTTGCGTAAAAAGCCGCGAGCGCGTTTGTAAACAATCTGTTGCGCCGTCCCTCTGGGGCGGCGTTTTTTATGTGTCGCCTTTAAAGTTATGCCCTGCACTTTAGAGTATGAAAGTGCTTGCTGCTAAAACTTTACTGGAGGGCATCTATGGCACCAGCTCTGTCCGATTTCCAACCACAACCAGCGCTTCAGACCTCAGCGGCGGCGCAAGCCGCCATTGGCGACGGTCTGGTCAAAGAGGCTCAGGCTTTTGCCGATGAGCTTGCCGCATGGCGTCACGACCTGCATCGGATGCCCGAACTCGGTAACGATCTCCCACAGACCTCTGCGTATATCCAAGCGCGCCTGAACGAGATGGACATCCCATTTTCCACGCTCGTCGATGGTTCCTGCGTTGTGGGCCTTGTCGGTGCCGGTGCCGCCGCGGCCCAGGGCAATGGCGTCTGCACGGACGAACAGGCCGGTACGGTCGTTATGCTGCGCGGCGACATGGATGCCCTGCCCGTTGTCGAGGAATCCGGCGAGCCCTTTGCATCTACCAATGGCTGCATGCATGCTTGCGGTCATGATATGCACGCGACGGCGCTGCTTGGTGCGGCGCGCCTGCTCAAGGCTCGCGAGGCCGCGCTTGTCGACGCCAATGCCACCGTCAAGCTGTTGTTCCAGCCGGGCGAGGAGACCTTTGAGGGGGCACGTGCTGCCATCGCCGACGGCTTGCTCGAGAACCCGCGTCCTCAGGCGGCTTTTGCCATGCATGTCAACGGCCAGTCGCCGCTTGGCCTGGTGCTCTACGGCAGCCCGGCGCTTTCGGGCGTGTACGGTTTCCGCATCACGCTGCAGGGCAAGGGCGGCCACGGTTCGAGCCCCGAGATCTGCATCGACCCCATCACGGCAGGCGTGCATGTGCACCTGGCGCTCCAGGAGCTTATCGCTCGCGAGGTGCCGGCGGCCAAGGAGGTCGCGCTCACCGTGGGTAAGTTTGCCGGTGGCCAAGCGGCCAATGTGATTCCCGACACCTGCGTGCTCGAGGGAACATTGCGCGGCTTTGACGTTGAGCTCATGGAGCACCTCAAGACCCGCATTGCGGAGGTCGTCAAAGGCGTTGCCACGACTTATCGTACGCCGGCGACTATCGAGACGCTCTCGGATGTTCCCCCGCTCGTGCTCGATGACGATATGACCCAGGCTTCGCTTGGCTATGTGGGTGCGACGTTGCCCAAGGCCGCCTTCCTGCCGCTGTTCCATGCCATGGCGAGCGAGGACTTTGCGCTTATCTCGAGCGAGATACCGAGCGCGTACTTTACGTTCGGTGCGGCTGTGACCGATACGGACGAGCACTTTGCCCAGCACCATCCCAAGGCACGCTTTAGCGATGCCGAGTTGCCGCTCGGCGCCGCGGCTTATGCGGCGGTCGCCCTGGGCTATATCGCCGACCACAAGGAGTAATCCATGTCCCAGCAGCATAAATTCTTCCCCGGTTGGCTCGTCGTGGCCTCCGGCTTTGTCATCATGGCCACGTGTTACACGATTTTCGTTAACTGCATGAGCCTGTTTCAGCCGCTTATCGTGAGCGACTTGGGCATTTCCCTTGCTCAGTACAACATCTCCAACGCCATCTCAACCGTGGTGAGCGTTGTCGGCTCGCTTGTCATTGGCCATGTTGCCGACAAAGTGAGCGGTCGCATCTTGGGTTCCCTTACCGTTATCGCCACCTCTGCCGTTCTTGCCGGGATGAGCTTTGTCGGTGAGCTGTGGCAGGTCTACGTGCTCTTTGCCGTCTCGGGCTGCTTTGCCGTCGCCTCGACCCGCCTGCTCATTAGCCTTGTGACCGCCAACTGGTTTACGGCCAAGCGAGGTCTTGCGATCTCCATAGCACTTTCGGGCTCGGGCTTTGGAGGCGCTGTTCTGTCTCCCACCGTGAGCTCGCTTATCGTGAGCGTTGGCTGGCGTTCCGCCTTCCTGGTGCTCGCGGCTATCTGCATGGTGGCGGCGCTGCCCATCACGGCCTATTCCTTCCGCACCAAGCCTTCTGAGATAGGCCTTAAGCCGCTCGGCGAGAACCCGGGCGATCCGTCCGTCTCGACAGCTGGCGACAAGGACGAGCACACGGATCCCGAGGTTAACGTCGGTTGGTCTCGCATCAAGAAGAGCCCGGCGTTTTGGCTGCTTGTCGTCGCCTTCCTCTTTATGGGCCTCGTTAACGGTGCCATCTTGCCCAACCAGGTCACCAACATGACGAGCGTTACCGTCAACGGCGCCAAGATCGTCACGGGCGGTCACGACCCCGTGTGGGCGGGCACTGTGCTTTCGGCCTATATGGTCACCGTCGTTATCGCCAAGATTTCGCTCGGCGTCATTTACGATCGCTTTGGCCTACGTTTTGGCAACGTGTTGGGATCCGTTGCGTGCATTATCGCCTGCGTCGCCCTGTGCTTCCCCGCGACCGATCTTGGTCCCATCGTGGCTGCCGTGAGCTTTGGTGTCGGAACGTGCATGGGCACCATCACGCCCACTATCGCCGCGTCCAAGCAGTTTGGCATGGCCGATCTGGGCAAGGTCACGGGCACCATTACCTCGCTCGAGATGGTCGGCGGCACCGTGGGTGCCATTGTCTCGGGCGTGCTGTTCGATGCCACGGGCTCCTTTGCGAGCACCTGGATCGTGTGCCTGGTGTGTTCTGTGGTCATGCTCGTATTCCTGCTGGCATCCGAGCCCATCGCCGCTAAGCTGCGTGCGAGCGTGGCGGGGGAGTAGACGTCCGTCGCTCTTTTCTGTTCGCCCCGTGTTCTGTCCGTGGCCGCCTTGGAAGCCGAATGGATGCTCGTACCATCATTCGGTTTCCAAGGCGGCCACGGGCATACAAAATGATCCGTTTTCCTCTGTCCCCAACAGATCGTGTGATTCGAAGGGGGGCGGAGGAAAGCGGATCGGCTGCAGCGGCGGCACGTCTGGCCGAACGAGCCCCCATACCCTCGTTCGGTCAGACGCGTCGCCGCGTTTTGTTTTTGTGCCGTATAATGACCACTACCTATGACGCGATACTAAAAGAAAGGTGTTTGCCCATGCAGGCACAGAAGGCGGAGGGAACCCGCGACCTTATCGGCGCCGAGATGCGCGCCTGGCAAAAGATGCAGCGGATTGCTGCCGGCGTGTTCGAGCCGTTTGGCTTTAAGCCCATCGAGACGCCCGCGATCGAGCAGGTGGACGTGTTTGTCCACGGCATCGGCCAGTCGACCGATGTCGTGCGCAAGGAGATGTTCCGCGTGTTTAGCGGCGCCAACCTGGAGCGTGTCTTTACCGAGGGCACCGATGCCAAGCTCAAGCCCAAACAGCGCTTGGCGCTTCGTCCCGAGGGCACTGCCGGCGTGGTGCGCGCCGTCGTGGAGAACAACCTGGTGCCCCAGGGCTCCACGCCGTTTAAGGCCTACTATGCCGAGGCCATGTTCCGCGGCGAGCGCCCCCAGAAGGGCCGCCTGCGTCAGTTCCATCAGGTGGGCATCGAGTGGCTCGGTGCTCCCGATCCGGCTGCGGACGCCGAGTGCATCATTATGCTCATGGAGTTCTACAAGCGTCTGGGCTTCGATCTTTCCAAGCTCCGTCTGCTCATTAACTCGATGGGTGATGCCCAGTGCCGTCCGGCCTATCGCGAGCAGGTCAAGCAGTTCATTCTCGATCACGCCGACGAGATGTGCGACGAGTGCCGCGAGCGCGCCGAGCTCAACCCGCTGCGCGCCTTCGACTGCAAGAACGACCATTGCCGCGAGATCATGGCCGAGGCCCCGCTGATGGGTGACAACCTGTGCGACGAGTGCCGCGAGCACTACGAGCAGGTCAAGCGCTATCTGGATGCCGCCGGCATCGAGTATGTCGAGGATCCCACCCTGGTGCGCGGCCTGGACTACTACACCCGTACCGTCTTTGAGGTCGAGGCCCCCGGCGCCGGCGTCGGCTCCATCGGTGGCGGCGGCCGCTACGACGGCCTGGTCGAGCTCGAGGGCGGCAAGCCCACGGCCGGTGTCGGCTTCGCCGTCGGTTTTGAGCGCGCCCTGCTGGCCCTGCAGGCCTTTGGCAGCGACCTGGGTGCCGATGAGGCTCCGTGTGTCTACGTTGCCAACGCCGGCAAGGAACTGCGTCAGAACGTTTTTGCCATTACGCAGAAGCTTCGTGCCGCAGGCATCGTGACCGAGGCAGACTATCAGGGTCGTTCGCTCAAGGCTCAGTTTAAGCAGGCCGACAAGGTGGGCGCCAAGCTCATTTTGGTCTTGGGCGGCGACGAGCTTGCCGCCGGCAAGGTCAAGGTGCGCGACATGCAGAGCCATGACGAGGTACTGGTCGATCTGGCCAACGTTGTCGAGGCGGTTCGCGAGCGCCTGTAGGGCATCATTTTGAGCTGCGGGTCCGCTAACGCGTCCCGCTCGCGGCGAACGATTGTTACGGGGGTGTTTCGCATTTATGCGGAATGTCCCCGTTTGCATATGCCGCCCACCGAGAAATACGACCATTTGGGGCAAAAAGCCTTGCAATGCAGAAAATACTTTTGTGTGGTAAAGCGCAATCAGTGTCGAAAGTATTTCTCAAGTGCCTATAATGAATACCGCATGTTACGTGCATAGAAGGAGGAATGGGAGGAAACGTGGCTGAGAACCTAAGCAACCAGTCTGTACCCGAAGCCGCGGCGCGCGTCGCTGCCGTGGTCAACCGCCTCGTTAACCGAATCGGCTCGAATGCCGAGTCCAGGGAGCGTCTCGCCGAGATTGAGATTCCCGAGGAGCTGCGCGACAACCTTGCGCTGTTCCTGCGCCTGGAGCGCCGTGTGCTTAGCGAGTATGATCCCGAGATCGCGGACCTGTTCGACAAGATTCTGTCGGCCGAGATCGTGGCCAATGCCGGCAACCCCGGTAGCCGTGCCGCCGACGAGGCCGTCGACGAGCAGGGCGTGCCCACCGCCGACGAGCCCACTGCTGTGGCGTTTCGCGAGGTCGTCGATTTGATCGACAGCCTACCGCTCGATAAGCAGCAGGTTATCGTCCGCGCCTTTACGAGCTTCTTCCATCTGGCAAACCTGTCGGAGGAGAACTACCGTGTGAAGCAGCTGCGCGAGCGTGAGGCCGGCGCATCGACCGATACCGAGGTCGATCCCGCCAACGAACTCACCGTCGCCTATCACCAGCTGGTGGATGAGATGGGTGTCGAGGGCGCCAACGAGCTGCTCGGCAAGCTTGAGTTCCATCCCGTCTTTACCGCGCATCCCACCGAGGCCCGTCGCAAGGCCGTCGAGGGCAAGATTCGCCGTATCTCTAACCTGCTGGAGGAGCGTCCGCGTCTGGGCGGCTCCGACCTGGTGGAGAACGAGCGCCATATGCTGCAGGAGATCGACGCCCTGGTGCGTACGAGCCCCATCGCGCTCAAGAAGCCCACGCCGGTCGAGGAAGCCGATACCATCATCGACATCTTCGATAACACGCTGTTCGACGTCATCCCCGTCATCTATCGTCGCTTTGACGACTGGGTGCTGGGTGACAAGGCCGGTACCGTGCCGCCGCTGTGCCCGGCGTTCTTCCATCCCGGCAGCTGGATCGGTTCCGACCGCGACGGTAACCCCAACGTTACCGCCAAGGTGAGCCGTGAGGTCGCCGCCAAGTACTTCACCCACATGGTGCTCAAGCTCGAGGACAAGTGCCGCCGCATCGGCCGCAACCTCACGCTCGAGGCCACCTACAGCAAGCCGTCTGCCGAGCTCATCAACCTGTGGAACCATCAGGTCGAGATGAGTGCCCATTACACGGCCCGCGCCGAGCTTATCTCCGAGCACGAGCCGCATCGCGCCGTCATGCTCGTCATGGCCGACCGTCTGAACGCCACCGTACGCCGTATCACCGACACCATGTATCACAGCGCCGACGAGTTCCTGGATGACCTGCGCGTCGTCCAGCGTTCGCTGGCTGCCTGCGGTGCCGTCCGTGCCGCCTACGGCCCGGTGCAGACCATCATCTGGCAGGTCGAGTCCTTCGGCTTCCATATGGTCGAGATGGAGTTCCGTCAGCACTCCGTGGTGCATGCCCGCGCCCTTAAGGATATCCACGAAAACGGTATCCATGGCGACCTGCAGCCCATGACGCGCGAGGTCATCGACACCTTCCGCGCTATCGGCTCCATCCAAAAGCGCTACGGTAAGAAGATGGCACACCGCTACATCATCTCGTTTACCAAGAGTGCCCAGCATGTGGCCGACGTCTTTGAGCTGGCCCACCTGTCCTTCGCACACGAGGAGGACGTTCCCGAGCTCGACGTGATCCCGCTGTTCGAGCAGCTCGAGGACCTCGAGGGCTGTGTTGACGTGCTCGACCAGATGCTTACGCTGCCCGTGGTGCAGAAGCGTCTTGCCCAGACCAACCGCCGCATGGAGGTTATGCTGGGCTACTCCGACTCCTCCAAGGATGCCGGTCCTACCACGGCCATGCTTGCGCTGCACTCCGCGCAGGAGCGCATCGCCAAGTGGGCCGAGAAGAACGATATCGACCTGGTGCTCATGCACGGTCGCGGCGGCGCCGTGGGCCGTGGTGGCGGCCCGGCCAACAAGGCCGTACTGGCGCAGCCCAAGGGTTCGGTCAACTGCTTCTTTAAGCTCACCGAGCAGGGTGAGGTCATCTTTGCCCGTTACGGCAACCGCACGCTGGCTCAGCGCCATGTTGAGTCCGTTGCCGCCGCAACGCTTTTGCAGTCGGCCCCGAGCGTCGAGAAGACCAACACCGAGACCACGCAGAAGTTCTGGGATATGGCCGAGAAACTCAACGCCGCAAGCCACGAGCGCTATCTGGACCTGCTGAACACCGAGGACTTTGCACCGTGGTTCTCGACTGTGACGCCGCTGACCGAGGTCGGTCTGCTGCCGATTGGCTCGCGTCCCGCCAAGCGCGGCTTGGGTGCCAAGTCGCTCGACGACCTGCGTACCATTCCGTGGATTTTCAGCTGGAGCCAGGCACGCATTAACCTGGCCGCTTGGTACGGCCTGGGCACCGCCTGCGAGCAGCTGGGCGATCTTGACCAGCTCAAGGCTGCCTACCAGGAGTGGCCGTTCTTCCGCACCTTTATCGATAACATCGAGATGTCGATTGCTAAGACCGATCAGCGCATTGCCAAGATGTATCTGCATCTGGGCGACCGCGATGATCTGTCCAAGAAGGTCTTTACCGAGATGCAGCTCACCCGTAAGTGGGTCCTTGCCATCGTCGGTGACGAGTGGCCGCTGCAGCGTCGTCGCGTGCTCGGCTGTGCCGTTCGCGTGCGTAACCCCTACGTCGACGCCCTGTCCATCGCCCAGGTCCGCGCCCTTCGCGAGGTGCGTATGAACCAGGACGAGATGGCCGAGGAGAAGAAAGCCGAGTACATGAGCCTGATTCTTTCGACTGTGACCGGCGTCTCGGCAGGTCTGCAGAACACGGGGTAATCGATAGCCCTGCAGTCGTCCGGGCCCGCCATAAGTTTACTTTTAGGCACGTCCTCGGACATGCAAGAAGCCCTCGCTGCGCACTTCGTGCGGCGAGGGCTTCTTGCGTCCTGCGGAGTGTGCCTAAAAGTAAACTGATGGCGGGCCCTGCGATATCCGTCCTTCGGCGGATTACTTGCTGAAGGAATAATAGCGCGCTTCGCGCGTTTGGAATGGGCTTCGTGCTGCGGAATGCATTCAGAGGGAAACCCGTCGGGCCCCTTCGTCCTCGGTCCTCTGGAATTAAAGCTGAGGAGAAGAATGGCGCGCTTCGCGCATAGCGTGGAGTGCGGCGAGGGCTTCTTGCGTCCTGCGGAGTGTGCCTAAAAGTAAACTGATGGCGGGCCCTGCGATGTCCAGCTTCGGCGGAAGGCCGCTGGGTGAGGGTGGTGCCTGGGGCGACGTGCAAAAAACGGAGTTTTCAGCAGCCAAAGACCGATGCATAAGGCCATAGCCGGCCCTCGCTGCCTTTGTTGATGATTTTGCAAGACAATTGGGCCTTGGCGATGCTCATATATGCCTGGTTTCTCGCCGCATGTTATCCAGATGGGACGAGTCATGAGGACGATCTACCTTTTGAAAGACTTTTGACACGAAAATCTTATCTTGCGATGCTGAATACTCGCAAAAATGCACGCTCCGGAGGGGGCTACCATGTTGCGGTTCGAAACCCAATGCGTCATTCTATGCAGTATATTGACCTATTTATGCAAGATAGCTTACACGCGCATGCCACAGGATTGATGTTTGCCTCGGCGCTGCGTAATCCACCCTGCCCATAGCTTCTTTGACAGGAGGCCGCGGTCCCGTTTGGGATCGCGGCCGTTTTGTTGTGGGTCAAATATGAACGTTGTGTTAACGACTCGGTGGACGATGGCGTTTTTCGGTGAGCGGCGTATCCTTCCAACGGTTTATCTAGTGTGTCAGTTGAAAGGAAGAGGGCGCTCGTCATTGTTTGAATGTGAACTGCCGTTTGACCACAAGACATTGCATCTGGAGCTCGAGGATAAGAACTTCGCGGGTGTGATGGAAGGTCACCAAAACGAGTTTAAGACTGCAAAATCGCAGGAAGAGCTGGTAGAGGAGTCGCTTGCCAACCCTTATGGATCGCCTTCGCTCGAGGAGCTTTGCGCTGGCAAGAAGGATATTGTCATCATTAGCTCCGACCATACGCGCCCCGTTCCCTCGCGTGTGACGATGCCTATTCTGCTGCATCACATCCACTCCGCTGCGCCTGAGGCGCGCGTTCGCATTCTGGTTGCTACGGGTATGCATCGTCCATCGACGCACGAGGAGCTCGTCAACAAGTATGGCGAGGAGATCGTTGCCAACGAAGAAATTGTCATGCACGTCGCGACCGACGACAGCATGATGGAAAAGATTGGCACCCTGCCTTCTGGTGGCGAGTGCATCATCAACAAGATTGCCGCCGATTGCGATCTACTGCTTGCCGAGGGCTTCATTGAGCCGCACTTCTTTGCCGGTTTTTCTGGCAGCCGCAAGTCCGTGCTGCCCGGCATCGCCAGCTACAAGACCATCATGTACAACCACAACGGCCAGTTTGTGAACGATTCCCATTCGCGCGCCGGCAACCTGTGCCACAACCACGTGAGCGAGGACATGTTTGCCGCTGCCGAGATGGCTCACCTTGCCTTTGTGCTCAACGTGGTGCTCAACGGCAAGCACGAGGTCATCGGCTCCTTTGCCGGCGACATTCACAAGGCGCACGAGGCCGGCTGCGAGTTTGTGAAGAGCCTTGCCGGCGTTGAGCCCGTCGAGTGCGAGATTGCCATCACCACCAACGGTGGCTATCCGCTCGATCAGAACGTCTATCAGGCCGTGAAGGGCATGTGCGCTGCCGAGGCCACACTTCCCGAGGGCGGCGTGATCATCGATGTCGCCGGTTGCGCCGATGGTCACGGTGGCGAGGGCTTCTATCACAACATCGCTGACAACGATCCGGCAGAGTTTGAGCGCGCCTGCATCGACCGTCCTAAGGACGAGACCCTGCCCGACCAGTGGACGAGCCAGATCTTTGCCCGCATCCTGGCGCATCACCCTGTGATCATGGTCACCGACCTGTGCGATCACCAGATGCTCAAGGATATGCATATGACACCGGTCAACACCCTCGAGGAGGCGCTCAAGCTCGCCTTTGAGATGAAGGGTGCCGATGCCAAGGTGGCCGTCATTCCCGATGGCCTGGGCGTTGTCGTCGCTCAGCACTAGCGCGCGGCCTAAACGAATCGTTTGTAACCGACAAGAAAGATAAGGTTTTATGCTTACCAAACTCCTCTGCGAATTCGGTGCAACGGCCCTCATGATCATCTTTGGCGTGGGCGTACACTGCGATACCGTGCTTAAGGGCACCAAGTATCAGGGCTCCGGCCACATGTTTGCCATCACCACCTGGTCTTTTGGCATCTCGGTCTGCCTGTTTGTCTTTGGCGGCGCCGTGTGCATGAACCCGGCTATGGTGCTTGCCCAGTGCATCGTCGGTCTGGTGCCGTGGAGCAGCTGCATCCCCTTCATGATTGCCGATATGCTCGGCGGCTTTGTGGGCGCCGTAATCGCTTGGTTTATGTATACCGATGAGTTCAGGGCTTCCGAGGGCGTCGTCGACCCCATTGCCCAGCGCAACATCTTCTCGACCAACCCCACCACCGAGGGCACGAACTATGCCCGCAACTTCTTCTGTGAGGCTATCTGCACCTTTGTGTTCATCAGCGCCATCCTTGCTGCCGCTAGCCGCGCCGGCGAGAACGTTCTGATGCTCGCTATCTGCGTCGGCCTGATCGTTTGGGCCGTTGGCATGGGCATGGGTGGCATCACCGGCTTCGCCATGAACCAGGCACGCGACCTTGGTCCTCGCATGGCCTATCAGGTGCTGCCGATCAAGAACAAGGCTGACAACAACTGGAAGTACGGCCTGCTCGTTCCTGGCATCGCTCCGTTTATCGGTGCCGCTCTGGCCGCGCTGTTTGTGCAAGGTTTCTTGGGCATGTTCTAGTCCAAGGCCGCATAGTAGTCCGCTGCCGCATGGGGTGACTTCCCAGCGCGTCCTCGGACATGAAAGAACCCCCGCTGCGCACTTCGTGCGGCGGGGGTTCTTTCGTCCTGTGGAATGCGCTGGGAAGTCACCCCATGCGGACAGCTGAGGGGTCTTTGTTGCGTTCGTACAAGCAACCCAACATATTTCTGAATTTGGATGGGAGGGGCTTGTCGCTGTTGGGGGGCGTTGAAGTGCGAGTGACACGTTGGGATGCGTGGCGCCTTGGGTTGGGGCAATGCTCTGGGATGAGCCTCTTACTTAGGTGAAGAGGGGTTTTATGGCTGAGAGGTAGTCTTTGGCTACGTCGGCCTTGTCGGTTTGGAAGTTGTGCCAGGCCCACCATTGGACGGTGGCTACGAAGCTTGAGGCTATGTGGTGGAGGAGGAAGTTACGATCCATGGTGCTGGCGGGGCCTGCGGGGTCGACAGGGACGGTTTCGGCTGCACGCGACATGATGGTCTTGCGGAGACAGTCGGCGAAGACGCGCGAGCCGGCGCCGGCTACGAGGGCGCGTACACCCTGACGACGATCCCAGAGGTTGTTGAGGATATGCTCGACCTGTACGAGCGGGTCATTGAGGGGTGTACCGTCATCGTCGAGGGCATGGGTGCAGATATCGCACACGAACTCAGCGAGCAGGTCATCTTTGCTCTTGAAGAGGCCGTAGAACGTTGCCCGACCCACATGGGCGCGAGCGATGATGTCGCCAACGGCAATCTTGCCGTAGTCCTCTTCGCGCAGGAGCTCGGAGAACGCCGCAACGATGGCAGCGCGGCTTTTTGCCTTGCGGGCATCCATGGCTATGCGTCCGCGTGAACGAGCAGACAGCGGAGCGTGCCGGAGCAACCCTCGTAGGGGCGTTTGCCGGCGCCGTAGCCGACGGCTTCGATGTGGTAGCGTGAGGGCAGTTGGTCGGACGTGCGCAGCGCGGTGACGATGGCGGCGCCCGTGGGCGTCACGAGCTCGCCGGCGACCGGTGCAGGCGTGAGGGCGATATTGCCCGCCTGGCACAGGTTGACGACAGCGGGGACGGGAATGGGCATGAGGCCGTGGGCGCAGCGGATGGTTCCGTGGCCCTCGGAGAGCGACTCGACCACAACATCCTCAATGCTCAGGTCGTCGAGGCAGATGGCGACCGAGCAAATGTCAACGATGGAGTCGATGACGCCCACCTCGTGGAACATGACGGTGTCGGGCGTTTTGCCGTGAGCTTTGGCCTCGGCAGCAGCGAGCACGGTAAAGATGGCGAGGGCACGACGCTTGGCGCCATCGCTTAGCTGTGAGCCGTCGATGATGGCGGTGACGTCCGCCAAAGAACGGTGGTGATGGTGGTGGGCGTGGTGATGGTCCTCGTGACCATGGCCGTGAGCCTCATGGTCATGCTCGTGCGTATGCTCGTGGCAGTGTTCGTGTTCATGCCCGCCATGGTCATGATGGTGGTGCTCATGCTCGTGCGTGTGCTCGGCAGCTGCTTCGTTGCCAAAGAGCCAGGCCATATCGTGGTCGTGGTTCTCGAGCTCCTCTGCCAACTGAACGTCAAAGTCGCAGGCGTCGATGCCATGCTTGTTTGCACGCGTGACAGCGATCGTAAAGCCGTCGACCGGCAGCGTGGCGAGCTGTTCGCGCAGGTGCTCCTCGCTGGCGCCCAGGTCGAGCAGGGCCGCGACGGTCATATCGCCGCTGATGCCCGAGGTGCCGTCGATGATAAGCGTATGCTGATGGTTGGACATGGAATGCTCCTTAACGGGCGCAGGGTGTTCCGGCGCTCAGATGATTGATAAGACTTGCCTGGTAGGCGGCACCAAAGCCATTGTCGATATTGACGACCGAAACGCCGCTGGCGCAGGAGTTGAGCATGGCGAGCAGCGCGGCTACGCCACCAAAGCTCGCACCGTAACCCACGCTAGTGGGAACGGCGATGACCGGACAGCTTACCAGACCGCCGATAACGCTCGCCAGCGCGCCCTCCATGCCGGCGATGGCGATGACCACCTGCGCCTGGGCAAGTTCCTCGGCATGCGCGAGCAGACGGTGCAGGCCGGCGACACCTACGTCGTAGAGGCGGTCGACCTCGTTGCCGTAGAACTCGGCCGTCAACGCGGCTTCTTCGGCGACGGGCAAGTCGCTCGTGCCGGCGCAGGCGACAACGATGCGTCCGTTACCGGTAGGGGAGGGCTTGCCGCCCACGAGGGCGAGCTGGGCGTTCGGGACATATCCCAGGTCGATCCCGTTGTCGAGAAGCTCCGAGGTGCGGGCTGCTTTTTCGGCATCCAGGCGCGTGACTAGGATGCGCTCCTGACCGGCATCGCGCAGCGCTTTGATAATGGCGGCAATCTGCTCGGCGGTTTTACCGGCGCCGTAGACAACCTCACCGGCCCCCTGGCGCACCCCGCGCGAAAGATCGAGCTGCGCAAAACCCAGATCGGCGGTTGGCGCCGTTTGGATGCGCGTAAGGGCGACTGCCGGGGTGACTGCTCCGTCGGCAACATCGCTCAGTAACTGCTCAAGATCTCGCTTATCCATATATCTTCCCTTCGACGGCGCAAAGTCTAGCACTCAAAGGGTATGTTTCCGAACACTAAGACAAAATTGTTCGGAAACTAGATATAAGGGATTTGATTCTGCTGTTAGATGGATCGGCTAGTCACGCAGGATGATGTCCATGGCGAGCATCAGGTTGCGCTCGTCGATGGCAAACGGAGCGGCCTCGCGCGTCTTGGGCTTGGCGCAAAATGCGATGCCCGTGCCCGCGGCCTGAATCATGGGGATGTCGTTGGCGCCGTCGCCGATCGCCACGGTATGGGCCATATCGACACCGCACTCAACCGCCCAATCCAGTAGCTGGATAAGCTTGGATTCCTTGGTCACAATGTCTGCCGCCAGCTTGCCCGTGAGCTTGCCGTCTACGACCTCCAGGCGGTTGGCCAGGCAAAAATCGATGCCCGCGGCAGCTATGATCTTGTCGGCGACCTCGTGGAAGCCGCCGCTTACCACGCCGACCTTCCAGCCCTTGCTGTGCGCCGAGCGCACAAGCTCCAGTGCGCCGGGGGTAAACGTCACGCGCTCAAAGGTGCGCTCGAAAACGCTCTCGTCCAGGCCGGCAAGCAGCCCCACGCGCTCCTCGAGCGCCTGCTTAAAGTCGAGCTCGCCGCGCATGGCGCGTTCGGTGATCCGCGCAACTTGCCCGCCCACGCCTGCCTCCTCGCCCAACAGGTCGATGACCTCCTGGTTGATGAGCGTGGAATCGATATCCATAACGATGAGGCGTGCAGTCATGGTGGGCCTTTCCGAGTGCAGTTGTATTGTAGGCACATTGTCGCACGTGACAAGCGCGGGCGGGCAGTGCGGTGCGCCAATTGTTTCGTCTCCGTCAAGTCTTTGAGCGGGAGCCACTTTTTCGCGGTACATCGGCGCGGGTGCGATAAGATAGAACGCCATGTCCGGCTGCGCGGTTTACGCAGGCTGGGCAAATCTGTACGACGCCGCCCGGAACGACACGGGGCGGCACAGATCCATAAAGGAGGATCACTGGTATGAGCCAGACCCGTCCCATCGACGAGCATTCCATGCACACCCATACCTGCGGCGAGCTTCGCCGCGAGAACGTGGGCGAAGAGGTCACCCTCACCGGTTGGGTGAGCCGTCGCCGCGACCACGGCGGCCTTATCTTCTGCGACCTTCGCGACCGCGAGGGCATCACGCAGCTCACCTTCGACCCCGAGCATTCCGACGGCGATGCCTTTAAGATCGCCGAGACCATGCGTCCCGAGTGGCCCATCAAGATTCACGGCGTCGTGCGCGCCCGTGGCGAGGAAACCACCAACGCCAAGCTCGCGACCGGCGAGATCGAGGTCCTGACCGACCACGCCGAGGTGCTCAACACCTCCGTCACCCCGCCGTTCCAGATCGAGGACGGCATCGAGACCAGCGAGGACACCCGTCTGCGCTATCGCTATCTGGACCTCCGTCGTCCCGAGATGATGGCCAACCTCAAGCTGCGCTCCGACTTCACCTTTGCCATTCGCGAGGCGCTGCACAACCGTGAGTTCATGGAGGTCGAGACGCCCTCCCTGTTCAAGTCCACGCCCGAGGGCGCCCGCGACTTCATCGTTCCCAGCCGTATTCAGCCGGGTAACTTCTACGCCCTGCCGCAGTCCCCGCAGCTCCTAAAGCAGCTGCTCATGGTCGGTGGCGTCGAGCGCTACTACCAGGTTGCCAAGTGCTTCCGCGACGAGGACTTGCGTGCCGACCGTCAGCCCGAGTTCACCCAGGTCGATATCGAGATGTCCTTCGTGGACCAGAACGACGTCATGAGCGCACTCGAAGAGGTCCTGGCCGATGCTTTCGGTCGCATGGGTGTCGAGATGCCCACGCCGCTGCGTCGCATGGACTACTGGGAGGCCATGGACACCTATGGCTCCGACAAGCCCGATACCCGCTATGGCATGCATCTGGTCGATCTGACCGACATCTTTGCCAACTCCAAGTTCAAGGTCTTTGCGACTGCCGCAAACGAGGAGGGCTCTGTCGTCAAGGCCATCAACGCCAAGGGCGCCGGTGCCTGGGCACGTGCCAAGATCGATAAGCTCGCCGGCGTGGCCTCCACGTTTGGCGCCAAGGGTCTGGCCTGGATCGCTTTCCGCGAGGACGGCTCCATCAACAGCCCCATCGTCAAGTTCTTCTCGGACGAGGAGATGGCGGCTCTGCGCGAGCGCATGAACGTCGAGCCTGGCGACCTCGTGATGTTCGCCGCCGGCCCGCGCCTGCTCTCTGACGAGATCCTGGGCGGCATGCGCTCTCACATGGCCAACGCACTCGAGATCAAACGCGAGGGTCACGACTTCCTGTGGGTCGTCAACTTCCCGCTGTTCCACTGGGATGAGGACCGCAAGGCCTATGCAGCCGAGCACCAGCCGTTCACTCTGCCGACCGAGACCGACATCGCCAAGATCGAGGCCGACCCGTTGGCTGCCGGTTCCTGCACCTACGACTTTGTCATGGACGGTTTTGAGGCCGGCGGCGGTGGCATGCGCATCCATAACGCCGAGATGCAGATGTCCATGCTCAAGCTCCTGGGCTTTACCGAGGAGCGCGCCGAGTCGCAGTTTGGCTTCCTCATGGAGGCGCTCAAGTTTGGTGCGCCCCCGATGGGCGGTTTTGCCCTGGGTCTGGACCGCGTGTGCATGCTGCTTACTGGCTCCGATTCTATCCGCGACGTCATGGCGTTCCCCAAGACGGCCAGCGGCTCCGACCTTATGTCGGGCGCCCCGAGTGCCGTTTCCGGCGCCCAGCTCAAGGACGTCAGCCTGCGCTTGATGTAGGCGAGCGGCTGCATATTGTCTCTAACGAGGGAAGGACGCGTGCCTTCCCTCGTTTTTTATGCGCGGGCGTTGCGAGGGCATAGGGTGACCGGACGTCGCGGAAAGTGCGTCCCGGAATCTGCGTCCAGAATGGGCCGCGCTTTCCCAAAGGGGGTCCTCTGGGAAAGCGCGGCCCAGAATTCGGCAAAATAATGGGGCACAGTTTCCGGTTGAGCCTTCTGGCGGAAACTGTGTCCCATCGTTGACACGGGACTGCGGACGATTTCTTGGACCGTTACGCGGCCCTTCCCAGCGCGGCGCGGAACTCGGCCGGCGTGCGGCCGCCGAGCGCATCGCTGCGCCTCTCCGTATTGTATCGGCCGATCCAGCCCCCGAGCTCCTCGATGAAGCGGGCGGGGGTCCAGCCCGACCAGTCCCTGCCGTGCCAGAACTCCCTCTTGAGCAGGCCGAAGAAGCCCTCCATCGCCGCGTTGTCCGGGCTGCAGCCCTTGGCGGACATGCTCCTGGCGAGGCCGTGCCCCTCGCAGATCGAGATCCAGCCGGGCCAGCGGTAGTGGCCGCCGCGGTCGGAGTGGATGACGGGGCGCTCGCCGGGCGCGAGCAGCGCGCAGGCGTCCTCGAGCGTCGAGTTCGCGAGGTCGGCGTCCGGTCTCTCGCCGGCCCTCCACGCCACGACCGAGGAGTCGAAGCAGTCCCTGATGGCCGACAGGTAGACCTTCCTGCCGGAGGGCAGCCTGAACTCGGTGATGTCGGTGAGCCACAGGAAGTTCGGCAGGGCCGAGCGGAAGTCGCGGCGCACGAGGTTCGGCGGGGCCGGCGTCGGCTCGCCCGCATAGGAGCTGTAGGGCCTCCTCTTCCTCCTCATCCACCTGGGGACCAGGCCCTCCTCGCGCATGATGCGGAGGACGACCTTCTCCGAGGCGCGCACGGGCTCGTCGAGCTCGCGCAGGCGCGCCGTCACGAAGCGG
>NZ_JBQHQF010000023.1:0-31018 GCF_052067635.1 Collinsella sp. HCP3S3_E5
GTAAGGGCTACCGCACGGGCCGATACTCAAAGCCCATTGTGGCATCCCGAGCCCGCGAAAAGAAGCTGCGCCGCGGGGGAGGCGACCCAAATGGCTTTCTCATATCGTCTTTTGCTTCGTACGCTGCTTAAGTGCCTCGGTAAGTCCGATAAGCGCCGTGAAGAGCGAGACCAAAGCAACCAAGAGCTCTACGAGCTCTGATGGGCCCGGGATGACCTCTGATTCAAGTCACCGGGCCTCAATCTTTTTCATGCATCTGAATAGAGCGGGCGACTCCCTTGGGGCCGCCTGCATGGCGTGTGCTTGGCGCATGGCATTGCGCCCCGCTTTCATGTCCGCACGGGCGCCTATCCTTACGGCAATGTAGCCGCCTATGTAGCAAGCGGCAGGCAACGGAGAAAGGCCATAACCGTGTCAGCTGAAAAGACGCCGGGTATCTCGGCTATCGATACGACGAACTTTGCGCGACAGATCGTGCTGGACTTTGAGTTTGCGCCGGTGCCAAAACAACGCCAGCGCCGTGGACTGCGCAACGAGATTATCGAGGTCGGCGCCGTCAAGCTCGATTACCACGGCAACGTTATGGGCGAGTTCTCGCAGTTTGTGCAGACGGAATTTACCGAAGGCGTTGCGTTTCCCGTTCGCGAGCTCACAGGGATATCGGCCGTGGATACCGCGATGGCCGATCCGCTCTACATGGTGATCAAAAGGCTCAACGATTGGATCGGTCAATACTCCGCCCAGGTGGTTTGCTGGAGCGGGACGGATCGTCGACAGCTTTTGACCGAGTGCCAGGCAAAGCACATCGACCTTTCCGCATTTCCTACGGACTGGGCCGACCTGCAGGCGTTTTACACCTCGATTATGGACGTGGGCAGCCACGGGCGCGTCTCGTTGGGTGACGCGGCAACGTGGTTTGGCATCGAGTTCGACGAGTCGACGGGCCACGCCCACAGCGCCTTAGCCGATGCGCGCGTGACCGCCAAGCTGCTCAAGCAGGTGATGGACGGGGACTACCACGTGAGCCCGCGCGCCCAGGAAGTTCGCCAGCGGTGGGGGATGGGCGAGCGAGCCGAGACGCGCCTTTCCAGCAAGTGCCCCGAGCTGGGCGACCTGCTGCTGAAGCTGAAGGCGGAGGGGAGGTAGGCAGGGCTCCGGAATGAACTCTGACTCAAGTCATCGAGCCCAAATTCTTTTTACACGCCATTTTCATGGGCTGAATAGTGCCGAGATTCAATCGTCGAAGGCGCTGTTAGTGGGCTTGCGGGGCCAGTTATCTTATTTGCCCGCCATTTTCATGCTGCCCTACCTGTAGGCTTAATTAGCTTTGGTCCCTCTCCGTCATCAAGATGGGCTTAACTCTGGTGTCAGGTATGGACACCGCTCTCGTTTGTTTGACCTTCGCCGCGCGCTCTGCCGCTACGAGAGCCGATGCGTTCTCCCGCCTTCTGGCCTCGACGGCGGTGGGATAATAACCGCAACTACATCCGTCCCATTAGGAGCTGCCTCATGTCTTTCCTAGACCGCCTCTTCGGTACCGAAGAGGCCGATGAATCCGCCAATGACGTTGCCGCCATCGAGCTCGCACAGGAGCAAGCTCTCTCGAGGATATCCGAAAATGAGTTGACGGCTCTCAAGGATTCTGCAGTGAGGACCGTTAGTCTTCCTGTAGGAAGCAAGGCTGCTATCGCGGCAGATGCTCTCATACCGTTTGGCGCCAACGTCGCACAGGGCGTTAACGAGATCGGCATGGCGATGGTCAGGTTCCCAGAGGGCGTGGGCTGGGCGGACCTCTGCTCACGCAAGGCACCCGAATGGGATGGTTATAAGCTCCTTTCCAGTTTTGACAGTGACGGTAAGTTCAACGAGATGGCTGGTATCAAGCAGGCTGGTCTTCAACCCGCTGCGGTGGCAAACCTTGCGCTTCAGGGTGCCGCGGTGGCGGTGGGCATGGCGTATATGAACCAGATAAACGAGAAACTTGACGGTCTTCAGTCCGGCATCGAGGCGATTCAGCGAGATATGCAGCGCGAGCGCGATGCCGAGCTCAAAGCGGCATATGACGCCCTTGATCGCCTTATTCTCAAGTGCCAGGAGTACGGCGCCAGCACCGAGAAGCGTCAAGTCGCGCTGCAGATTATTGAGGACGCACAGCGTGAGGCAAACAAGGCGTGGAACTATGAGCTCGAGTGCATGAAGGACTTTTCAGCCGAGGTGCGGGCAAGGAAGCGCCTCTCAGCGGAAAAGATAGCCGAGGAGGCGGAGAAGCTCTCCGCGATGGAAACGCGAGCCGCCGTGGCATTCCAGCTTTTCGTTATGGCTCAGCAGATAGGCATGCGTTTCGAGGGCGACTACACGAGGCAGAGAATTGAAACCGACGGGCAAATAACAAGACGGATGGCGGACGGGTTTTCTTCCGTTCGAGGGGAAGCGAGGCTCGCCCTTTCGGAGAAAATCTCCAAAGTGGGAGGAAAACCGCTCGCTATCGCTGAGCGCTCGGAAGACGACCGTGAGGTCGAGAATGTTGTCCTGGGGCTGCTCCGCGAAGCGGGGAAAAACGTGAACCGCCTCAACCCGATGCGCATGCGCGCTAAGGCGAAGGCGGACATCTCTGAGAAGCGCGCAAAGCTGCAGGATGTGGTCTCAAACGAAAACGTTGTCCGAGAAATTGCCGATCGAAATGAGGAGGAGCTCGAAACGATAAACTTCGCCTTCAATGAGGCTGACACGATTGTCATCGGACCCGACAACGTCACAATTTTCAAGGTGGTAGAGGAAAATGCCGAGACGGGCGATGGTTCTGAGGAAGTGATTGTGTAGATATCTTCGAGATGGGGCGCATGTAGGGCTTAGTGCCAGACCTCCAACGCCTTGTCCGCAAGCCATTCTGCGCGTTCGGCGATGTCGCCCTCGTCCCAAGTCTTCTTCTCCAAGGCATCGGCCATGGTCGCAAGGCCGGCGGCGCAGAGGGCCAAGCCGTCCTTGTATCCCTTTCCCTGCTTCTTGGTGGTCCAATCGGCATCGCGGATGGAGGCGTTGAGCGAATGCGTGATGATGGCGAGGTTGCCGAGCGTGAGGAGCTTCCGGTCCCTTCGCGTGGCAGCCTCATCGTCGAGGGCTCCCCATTTGTTGCGCCACTTCTTGGGCATCATGTGCTCGAGGGTGTACTGGTTGAACCCGAGCAGGGCCGTGCTGCTCATGCCTGGGCGAATGGCGCTTTCCAGCAGATAGAGGACGCCCTTGGACTGGAGGTTGTACAGACACGATTCCTCGAATGCCGCTCGAACCTCGGCGTCGCCGGGCATGTACGTCGTCGCCTCGTCATTGGCTTCGAGAGCCTTCCTCAGCGCCTCCGCGTCCTTCACCTCGTTCAAGATCAGCGAGGTGAACAGCCTGTTGTAGTTCTTCGTGGTCGCCTGAACCAGCATTCGGCGGACGATGTAGCTCTCAAGCAGGGCGTAGATCTTAGATTCCTCGCTCGAAGACTCCGCGTTCTTTCGAACGTAGAGCACGTACGGGATGAGCGTCGAGTTCTTGAGGCCGAATATCAGCACGTTCAGGCGCTCGACGCCGGGGGCGGAGGGGATGTCCGCGTCGCAGCAGCTTGGGTCAAACGTGGACTCGAACACCTTGGCATACGCCTTCATGCTGTCGAGGATCTCGTCCTTGTCTCCGTTGCAGTACCTGCCGATGAAGTCCTTGTAGGACTGGAAGAGGTTGGACGTGCGCGAATAGAAGAGCTTGTCCTCGGTCGTGACGCCACGCCTCTTGTCCTGAACCAGGATCTGGAGGAACGCGTCGAAGAACAGGTCGACGAGCGTGCGCTTGATGCGCCCGGTCACGACCTCCTGCTCCCAATACTCCCTCTTCTCAGCCGTGGGCTCGAAGACGTCTTCCCAGCACTCCTTGAACGCCTGCTCGTTCTCGCGGTTGAAGAAGTAGTTCTTGAGGAGCTCCGCCGTCGTCAGGCGCACCCCGAGCGAGTTGATGGTGTCGAATATCTGCTGCTCGTCCTCACCCTCGGTGAGGTCGATGCAGACGAACTGGACGTTCGACTTGATTGTGTTCCTGTCGACCTTCTCCGGGTCGATGTTCTTGAGAAAGTAGTTGTAGGCAAGGACGATGGACGAGGAGCCCTCGACGGGCTCGCAGCCCGTGGCGCTGACGACCTTCTCGAAATCCTGCCGGTCGTACTTGCCATGTCTCAAGGCGACTTCGCCGGTCTCCAGGACGAAATCTCGTTCGAACAGTCTGTCGGCGTCGATTCTCGCGCAAAGCGCCTTGAAGAAGATGACCATGGTCGTGAGGCGTTGCTGCCCGTCGATGACGGTACGAACCTCGGACACCTCAGACCAGGTGTTGCCGGAGGAGGCCTGCTTCAGGATGATAGAGCCAAGGAAATAGGGTCGCTTAGAGGCCGTGACGAACTCCATGTCGCCGAGGAAGCGCTCCCATTGCTCCTCTCCCCAAACGTACGCGCGCTGGTAGAAGGGTATTTCAAGCAGGCGCGATCCGTTGAACACGCCGCTTATCGTAGACTTTCCTGCATCCATCCTTAAAGACCTTTCTATCCTTTGCGGTTATTGCTGGTGAGCCGATTTCGCTAATGGCAGGGATATCGCACAAGTTGGAAGGCTTGCTTCCTCCCGACTGTTCTAATGGCGCATAATCATTGCTTAGCTCATCCTGCCCATTACCTCGAGCAGGTCCTCGTACGTCGCCACGTTGTGGTAGCGCACGTCGCCGGTGCTCATCTCGTTGAAGAGCTTCTTGGCGCAGGCGATCTTGGCGTTCTCCACACCGGAGAGCTCCAGCGTGTCCATGGTGCCCTTTGTCTCGGCGACGAAGAACACGTGGCGCACGCTGCCCTCCTTGAAGGCGATAGCCCAGTCTGGGGCATAATTGCCTACCGGCGTTGGAATCTGGAATGTGCGCGGTAGCTTCGCGTAGACCGCCACCTCGGCGGCGGCGTCCATGTCCTCGGCGAACCTGCGCTCGCCGTCGGAGTCGGGGAACACGAAGCGCTGGATGTTCTTCTTGGCCTCGTACGCCTTGCTCGCGTTGTCGGGCATGCGCTCGGTGAAGATGGCCTCGTCGTAGACGTCGTCGATCTCGTGGTAGCTGATGTGCTCCACCACCATCGTCGCCTTCTCCGACACGATGAGCGCAGCGGCCTTCTTGATGAACTCCTCGGGGTTCACGCGGTAGAGCCCGAACACGTTGGGGTCGATGCCGGCGAGAATTGCCGCGGCGCTCCTGCGCGTGATGGCGGCGGCCTGCGCCACCTCGCCCACGAGGTCGTAGGTCACGCCCACGGACGCAGTGCCAGCGTCGACATCGCGAGTCTCAGTCTGTACGTTGCCGAACGACGAGCCGCCCTGCACCTCGTCGCGCGTGGCCTGTGACTTCTGCCCGCCGACCGTCAAGGTGTACTGCAGCCTGCTCACGCGCAGGTCGCAGTTGATACGCTCTATCGACTTGCGCCTCAGCTCGTCGTCCGAGAAGCTCACCGTGTAGGCATGCTTGCGGTTGATGCGCGCCCACAGCTCCTTGAACTCGCGCTTTGCGAAGTTGTCGGTCAACGTATTCTCGGAGATCTTCTCCTGGGCGCGCCCGATCATGCCGTCGAGCGCGTGCGCGTCGTAGACGCTTCTCACCAGCGCCTCGACCGCCTTGGCGTGTGCGGTGTCGGCGATACCCTCGGGCAGCTTCACGACGAAGTACTCCACGAAGGTGCCGCCCTCGACGGCCTTGCGGAACTCGGCGGTCGGCTTGTCGTCGTCGTCGATGAGGTCGCACTTGTAAAGAGCCTTGTAGATGCGCTTCGACTCCTCCTCGGTAAAGGAGACCGTCTCGCCGTCGAGCACGACGTCGCGCCCGCTGAACAGGTTCATCTCCACCTTCCTCGGGCGCTCGCGCAGGCTCTTGCTTATGTCGGTCTGCAAATCCCTCACGAACGTCTCGTAGCTCTCCGACGCGATCACGGTGAGCAGGTTCACGCGGTGCACCTCGTCGGGTCCCAGCAGAGCGGCGTCCTGGCGGTTGCCGTCCTGGTCGACAGCCAGGCGCATGCCGCGGCCGACCTCCTGGCGCTTGCTCGTCTCGGAGCCCGACTCCTTGAGCGTGCATATCTGGAAGATGTTCGGGTTGTCCCAGCCCTCGCGCAGCGCCGAGTGGCTGAAGATGAAGCGCACCGGCTCATCGAACGAAAGCAGGCGCTCCTTATCGCGCAGGATCAGGTCGTAGGCGCGCTTCGCGTCGTCGTCGTTGATGCCGATGCCGTCCTCGCGCTCCGCCTTCTTCTCGGCCTTCGACTCGACGGCGTTGCCCTTCTTGTCCACCGAGAAGTAGCCGGAGTGCACCGAGCGCGCCTCGAATCGCCCGAGGTACTGCGCGTACGAGGGGTCGAGGATGTCGTCCTGCGTGGGGTGCTTCAACCTGTCGGAGACGATGGCCTCGTACTCCTCCTCGAAGATCTTGCCGTAGCCCACGGTCTCGCCGTTGCCGGAGAGGTCGCGGTACTTCGCCACCTGGTCGATGAAGAAAAGGCTCAGGCACTTGATGCCGCGGCGGAACAGCGCCTCCTCCTTTTGCAGGTGGCTCAGGATCGTCTCGCGTATTTGTATGCGCTGCATGTCGTCGGCGGCAGAGTCGCCGTAGACCTCGCCGATGTAGATGCGCCCGTCGTCCCCGATGGAGCCGTCCAGGAAGCGCACGTAGCCCGCGCGTCCGTCCTGGGGCGGGACCACGCCGTCGTTGCCGCTCGCAATCGTGTAGCCGCGGTACGCCTCGAGCTTCGTCAAGCCGCTGGCGTCGTAGATGCTGTCGCCCTCACCGAAGCGCGCGGTCTTCTTGCGCACCTTGCCGCCGGATCCCATGCACTTGAACTCGATAACGGCCTCGGGTGCGCGGTTCTTGGACACCACGATGTCACGAAGGTACAGGTAACCGTCGGTTCCGCGCATGTTCTTGAGGGCGAAGCCCTTCACCTCGATGCGCTTGACGAGTTTCTGGTTGTAGGCGTCCAGGGCGTCTAGGGCATACACCAGGTCGTGCTTCTCCTTGTGCGTTGCCGAGTAGCTCAGCACGAACAGAGGGTTGAAGCGGGCGATGCCCTTCTGGGTCGCGCCTCCCTTCTTTCCCATCTTCTGGGGCTCGTCGCAGATGACGATGGGGCGGTTCGCGGCGATGACGTCGATGGGTTTTCGGCTGCTGAACTCGTCGCGCTCTTCGAAGATGATGCGCGCCGCCTTGTTCTTTGCGCCCTCCTTCATCGACGCGTTGAACGCCTGCATGTTGATGACCATGCAGTTTACGTCGCTCGACTGGGAGTACGCATCCAGCTCGGTCAGGTTGTCCGAGTCATATATGAAGAACCTGATCTTCTTGTGGTATTGGGAGAAGAAGTGCTCCTGAGTGTTCTCCAAGCTCTTGGCCACGCCCTCGCGGATGGCGACCGATGGCACCACCACGATGAACTTGCACCAGCCGTACAGGCGGTTGAGCTCGAGCATCGTCTTGGTGTAGACGTAGGTCTTGCCGGTGCCCGTCTCCATCTCGACGTCCAGCTGGCAAGCCCCCATGCCGCAGAAAAGCTCCTCCGACTCGGGGATCTGGTTGCGTCGCTGCACCGCTCGCACGTTTGCCAGTATGTCGGCGCCCGAAAGCGCGACGGGCGCGTTGGCGTAGCCCTCGGAGCTCTCGTCGCCGAAGTCGATCTCGCCCTGCGCGCGCTTGGGCTTGCGGCCCAGGTCGCGCAGGTAGACGGAGGCGCCCTGGTTGGGCTGCCCCTCGAAGACCGAGGCCACCGCGTCCGCGGCGTCGGTTTGGTACTGTTGTACTTTGAACTTGAACTTCATGTCGAAGCCTTAAATCACTTGGGGAACAGTGTCGGGGCTGTAGGTGCGGAACAGCTCCTCGTAGTTGGCGTGCGTGGCGTCGTCAGCCATGGACGAGTCGCGGATGACGGCGTACCAGGGCTTGGCCTTCGCCATCTCCTCGATGGTGTCGGAGCCGACGTTCGCATCGAAGCATGCCGCCAATTTGTCTCCATCAACAAAGAACACCTTCCTGCCGGCGAGCATGCGCTCCTCGATCTTCGCGGAGTACGGGATGCCGAGTTTGGGCAGCACCTCGAAGAGCAGATCAAGGTCGGAGCGTCCCTCTTTCACGTTGTCGGCGAAGTCGAAGAGGCTTTCCTGTGAGGTCTCGCCAGGCGTGAGGTAGGAGTCCTTGAAGTTCGAGGAGTCGATGCGCAGCACGCGGAAGCCCAAATCAGGATAGGGCTTGGGCTCGGCACCGAGCTCGAGCTGCTCGTTTTCCTTATCGATGTCTGCGGCGATTTTCGCGCTCGCACGGCGGATGCGCTCTTCGCCAATTTCGGTCAGCGTGGAGAACTGGCCTGTGGTCATCTCGGGAATCTGAACGAGCACAAAGCGACGACTTCCACCGTCCTCGGCGTTCTTCTCCATGACAGCTTGAGCCATGGAGGCCGAGCCCGAGAAGAAATCAAGCACAGTGCAATCATTGGAAGACGCGATATCGAGAATACGCCTCATGAGGCGAACTGGTTTAGGTGTATCAAATGGAGCAGAACCATCAAAAAGCTTCTGAAGCTCTTTCTTCGCTTCGTCGGTGTGACCGCACTCCGAAAATGGCCAGAAGTTCGTGGGGAGACGACCTCCAACATCGTCCAGGTATGTCTTACGGGCGATTCCGCCCATTCCGTTCCTCGTGAAGAAAAAGCGTGGCCATGGTCCCTTAGCAAGAACCTTCTCAGCAGCCGCTTGTGACTCTTCAACGCTTTGCGCAAGGACTATGGCTTTAACATCTCTTTTGACACCTGAGCTTGATGTACCGCAAATGGCTGCGCGCTTGTCGGCATCATCGATGTCACGCAGCTCATAAGAACACCAACCACTCATGTGTTCAAACATTATGTCCTGTTGGTATCTCCAACAGGAGCCGTTTGCGGGATAGAGAAGCTCGCCAGTAAAAGGGTGCTGGATGGCATATACCATTCCTTGGTGGGTTGCAGCACCAGGAGCGAAGGCGTTGTCAGTTCTCCAAGCGCATCTGTCGCCATCGGGATTCGCATACTTAGCGTTCATCTCGGGCGTCCTCGGTAACTTACCCGGTTGCCAGTTAGGGTGCTTTGAATAACACAGAAGATGCTCAGTCTCGGTAGGAAGTCCTTTCGAGTCATTTCTTATTGAATAGGTTCTCTGCCAGGCGATATCCCCAACAAAGGATACAGCGCCAAAAACCTCATCGCAGATGGCCCGGAGGTTTTTGGACTCATTGTCATCGATGCTGATGAAGATAGCGCCGTCAGCCGCGAGCAGGTCACGCGCTAACAGCAGTCTTGGGTACATCATCGAGCACCAATCCGAATGAAACCGGCCGTTGCCCTCGGTGTTGGCAACCAGGCGACCGCCCTCCTCGTCGTACTCGCCGCTCTCCGCGTCATATTCGCCGCGCGTTTTGGCGAAGTCGTCGTCGTAGACGAAGTCATGGCCCGTATTGTATGGGGGTATTGGTAACAGCTACGGCTATCTAACTACAGGTATAGATGGATGTAGCCTCACTCCAATCGAACTATACTCATGCCCTCATTTTCTTAGATACCATATGACTTAAACACTGATGCCATTGGATTAGCGAGGGCCGATACGAAGGGAAGAACATGACATTCAATGAGCTGATTATTGAAGCTGGGATTACTCCTGATGAGCTGTCAGCGTTGACTGACATCAGCGAAGTGAGAATCAACGACTTGATGAGTGGTAAGGCAAATATTCTCAGTCTTGAGCTGGATGAACTATTTCCTATTGCCAGAGCCATAGATACGACTGCAAGCGAACTAGTCAACAAACTTTGCGATTGCTAGGCACACACTTGAAGCGGAGATGCCGACACATGTGACATGCTCGTTTCAAGTTGCTTAAGGAGGAGACGGCTATTTGCCATCGAGAGAGCAATTGCCGACCTAATGCCAAGGGACACTAAACCGCATGAACATAGCTTCTTTAAATGACTAGGAGACGGCAATTCCACCTGTGCGTGAATTCGGTTGATAGATGGATATCAACTAAGAATTAATCTTCTTAGTCATAAGTCTCAAGGTCAATTTTTCCTAAAGCTGATAGTGGTTGCGAGTGCGTCAACCCAATATAATTATGTCAACTTTTCGGTGGTGTTTTATCAAGCGACAGGTGGGCAGAATGGGCAAAGCCGAAACGGGAGATCTCTATCCAGAAGTCGGATTGCCGGAATTCTACGCCGTGAGCCGAAAGGCGCAGGATGACGGTAGGGTGCTATATGTGCTGCATCCGAAGGGTCGTCCAAATATGTGTCCGGAGTGCGGCGGCGTCACCCTTCACGTTCACAAGAAAGCGCGACGCACCGTCCAAGATATCGACATGCTCGGCCATGAGGTCAGCCTTACCGTAGAGGGCAACTCATATCGCTGCCGCGACTGCGGGGCGCTTGTCCGCATGGAATACCCTTCCTTGCATGGACGGATGACCTCGCGACTGGTAAGGACGATTCAACTAGATGCCGTAAGTCATACCTTTTCCGATGTGGCCCATAGATTCCATACCACGGCAACGACCGTTAAGGCCCTCTTTGAGGAATACGCCGACGAATGCCTTGAGAATCGTGTGCCGGCGGCTCCAGAAGTCCTCGGACTTGGCGGGGTGTATTTGGAAGACAGCCCGCGCAGCGTTTTTGTTTCATGTGACGGGAGCGGAGGCAGTATCCTCGAGCTCACCGAAGACTGGTCGCTGGAATCGACCTGCTCCGCGATTTCCTCACTCGGTGAGCTGAGCAATATCAATCTGGTATCAATCGATATGTGTCGTCCCTACCGCAGTGCCGTCCATCGCTGTCTCCCTGGAACGCCAGTAGCGGTCAATCATATGAACGTTATCGATGGGCTCATAACGGCGCTTGATACAGCAAGGTCTGCTATCTGCAGGGGAATGAGTGTCGAGGCGCGTAAGGCCGTCAGGCACAATCGATATCTATTGCTTCGAAACAACGAGGTTTTGACAGCCCGTCAGGCAGGCGATCTTGAGAGACTTCTGGAGAGAGTCCCTGCATTCGGTGATATCTACATGCTGAAAGAGGCCTTTCGAGATATCTATGCACAGGCCGGCAGTTCAGAAGAGGCTCGCAAGATGTTCTACGAGTGGAAACATGCCTGTTCTGATGCCGGAGTTGATGCCTACGACGGTTTCATCACAGCGATAATCGAATGGGAAGATGAGGTATTCGAGTACTTCAATCATCCCTGCTTGGCCGCCCTCGATGCGCAAATAGCGGACATAAAACGTGTTGTACTCACTATTGCACGGAGCGGTCGAGGTTATACGTTTGATGTCCTACGTAAAAAAGCGCTGCTCAATGACTGCACGGGCAGGGCGAACGATATGAAATAAGGGGCGACATACATCGCCCCTTATTTGAGTTTAAACAAACATTTTGTCGAGCATTGCCGCCTTAAGGTGTTTCAGCCTCTCACACTTACGTTGATGAAGGGTAATGAGGGAATCGAGGCTATTGAAAAAGCCGCCTATCACCCTCTGCTCGTTAACCTTGGTCCATGGGATGGGAATTGTTTTCATTCCGTCGATATCAATACTTCGGCCATCACGAATTCCGTAAACATGAGGTTTTAGGTCTGTATCGATGAATCGCTTTGACCTGAAATAGAGATAGTAGAAATCGGAGTCTATGCCATCGCCGTGGAAGGTATGGTATGCGGGACTGATCAAACCACAACATGTTGCCTTCTCCAGTCCCCCTTCGAATGAGCGAAGGTGAACGATAAAATCATCGGGATTGACGGCTTTGTAGTTTGAGAGACTGTTCTTATCAAATTGAAGGTTTCGATTTGACTCATCACGGTAGACGGTTCCGCCGCCTTGAATAATGGTAAGAGGTGGTAGGTCTGCCCTGTTCTTTTCAGAATACTCTTCAAAGATTTCACCCAACTTACGCTGTTCCCATGCATCGGTGAAGCCTTCGAAGCGCAGTTCGGGATACTTCTCGCCGGGTTTAGGAAACATCTTATCTAGCATCGCGGTCTTGAGGCGCTTCAAGCGCTCGCACTTACGTTGATGAAGGGCGATGAGGCGATCTAACTGCGAGAGGCTGTTCCCGATAACCTCTTGCTCAGCTAGACGCGGAACCAAAATGGATTCGCGCATGAGATCGTCAGGAACCAATTCATTCATCATGGTTCCGCTTTTCGTAGCATTCACGAGGATGGGCCTCATCGTCTCTTCGCGCGAAATGAAGTATTTCCAGAAGCTATAACGCTGCTCAACGATGGGCCTCAAACATGAAAATCGCGGCGACATAAGCCCGTCACCTGCGTCGTTGAGAACAAAGCGTCCATAGGCGTGCGTTTTGTTGGTATGGCCCTCAAAGGCGATATCTCCAACTCGAATGACTTTGTAGTTGCTTAGCGAATCGTCGGCTGCGCCGTTTCCACCATTGAAAGTCATCGTCGCAATGGAAAGTGTCCTATCGTATCCAAGCTCACAATCGGTGTTCCGCTCATTGTTGACCGCATACATATCCGAGAACATACGCTGTTCCCATGCATCGGTGAATCCTTCGAAGCGCAAAGGGGGCGTTAAGGCTTTTTCCTGTGCAGGCACGCTCATTTATTTCGCCTCCTGAAGGAGGGTTGCCCAGTCCTGTACGCCAGCGACATCGCGGGCGTTGCCTTGGAGTTTTCCAAGCATGCCAGCGAGTTCATTGGAAAGAACAGCGATTTGGGCATCTTCGTCGCCATATGTGACTTCATACTTATCGCAAACGGCCTGTACCTTTGTGATAAGACCATCGATGACAGTACGCGCGAGAACCGAAATCCGATTGATATAGGCCCCCAGCCACTTCTTACGAAGAAGATCAAGGCACTGTTCTTCCGTCAAACTATCCATAACTTGCATGGTTTTGGGGTCGATTTCTCCTTTGGCCTCCTTGAGCATCTTTTTGGCTGCGGATTGAGCTGACCGCGCGTCGGCGAGTGCAACAAGATGGCTCTCTGTACTCTCGTCCCCAAATGACTCACGTTTCTGCGTTTTCTTGATTTGTCTCACAGCGGCGTTTAGGGATTTGACTACCAGCTTGTCCTTCTCATCGTCCCAGATAGATGCGCCGTTCACCTCGAAGCCCTTGTCCTCGTCGGTCAGAGCCTCCAGGGCCTCGTCGACAGCGGTGTTCGCCGCGGCGGCCCTTGCCTTCAATTGCATGAGCTTATCCAGGTCGTCTGCCAGATACTCGCGCTGTACGAGCTCGAACGGCAATACTTTTCCTCGCCATCCGTCTTGCTCTTCGACAAGTTCCTTCGTCTTGGTCTTCTTGAGAACCATGTTCGGTTCGTAGGCCGAAATGGCCTTCAGGCCTTCGGAATGAAGGAGCTCAACATCGGCTGAAATGTCGTACCATGCGTCGTCGAGGGCTTGATAGGCATCGTATTTGTCTACGAGCGGTGTCATGCAGATCTGCTCGAACAGCTCATCCGCCAGGACATGCTCTGTCTTTCTAGGGTCGACTGAATCCATCTGCGAGATAAGGATGTCATCGGCGTGGGCGCTAATCCGATGGACTGCATTGTCATAGGTGTCGAGATAGGAACGAACTGCCTCGTTTGCCATAACTGTCTCGCGCACATCGGCCTTGAGACCGAGGGCATATCCGCGGTTTTCGAACAGCTCGTTGCGCAGACCGTCGAACTCAGCGAAATATGGCTCCAGAGCATCGATTTCGGATACGGGCAGACCCCCATTCAACAGTGAGTAGACGTCCCAAGGCTCGGGCTTCTCCGAAGTGTCCACATAACGGGGGATGTTGAGATTGCAGTCGTTATCGTGGATCTCGTCGAGCGTGACCTTGCGTGCGAAACCGTCGATATCGTCACGGGAGCGGACGGCATCGACAATACGTTTGACGTCTCCAGCGCGAAGCTGGTTCTGCTTGCCGACTTTCTCGAAGCCCTTGGATGCGTCGATGAAGTAGATATTGTCAGAGCCGCCGTTGCGCTTCTTCTTGAGGAAGAGCACACATACCGGAATGCCTGTGCCGTGGAACATATTCGGTGGCAGGCCGATGACGGCATCGATGACGTTGAGCGTATCGATCAGGTACTTGCGGATTTCGAGCTCAGCGCCGCTTCGGAACAAGACGCCGTGGGGCAGTAGAACGGCCGCGCGGCCATCGTCTGCCATGTGGTAGACGATGGACTCGACGAAGGCGAGGTCGGCCTTGGAGCTGGGCGCCAGCACTCCCGCCGAGCGGTAGCGCGGATCGTCCAGGTAGCTCTCGTCGGCTGCGGTGTTGGTCGCTGAGTAGGGGGGATTTTCCACCTGGATATCGAAAGTGACGGGGCGACCGTTCTCTTGGAAGTTGTCCGTGGTCAGCGTGTCGTCGTTGAAGACGGTGAACTTGCCGTAGTCGACCCCGTGCATGATGAGGTTCATGCGGAGAAGGTTGTAGGTCGTGCCCATCTTCTCCTGTGCCCAGTAGTGGGACACCTTACCGCTGGGCAGGTGACGCGCCACTTCGAGCAGAAGCGAACCGGAGCCGGCGCAGCCGTCGCAGACGTTGCCGACCTCGGTTAGCCCGATAGTCGTCAGCTGCGCGAGGAGCGTCGACACGCTTGTCGGCGTGAAGAATTCACCGCCCTTCTTTCCGGCGTTGGACTGGAAAAGACCGATAAGGATCATGTAGGCGGTGCCGAGCACATCGCCGGCGTCAGAGGTCTTTGCGAACGGCGTGTCATAAATCTTGCAGATGACTTGGGAAATGAGTTTGGTTCGCTGCGACACCTCCTTGCCGAGGTCGGTGTCGCGAAGATTCATTGCATCGAAGAGCCCGGCGAAGGCGGCCTCGGATTTCTGGCCGATAGTGGAGGCCGTGAGCTTTCCGATGGCCCTCTCGAAGTCCTCGATTGAGAACTCGCCGCGGGTGATCTTCTCGACAAGGGAATCGAACAGATCATCCGGCTCAATCAGGTAGCCCAGCTTTTCGATTGCCCAAGCCTTCACCTCGGGTGCCAGCTCGGGGTCTGCGAGGGCTTCGCGGTATGTGACTCCATCGTTGCGCAGCAGGTCGTCCATATAGCTTTCTGTATGCGCAGAGAGATAGCGGTAGAAGATTACGCCAAGGATGTAGTCCTTGAACTTGGACGAATCCATGTTGCCGCGCAGGCTGTTGGCGATTGCCCAAATCTGCTGGGCGAGTTTGGCTGAGTTGCTGTTTGCCATGGATTATTCCCCTTCGGCAGTGTAGAGGTCGTACATTTCCTTCATGAACTGGTTGAAATCGATGACCACGCGTTTCATGGCGATAAGGCCGAGGCCCTTATCGCGCAGGTAGGTGCGCAGCTCTTCGTTTGATAGCGACTTGGGGTCGGTGAAGTATTTCTGAACAGCGTTGTTTACGAAGTCGGCACCGAGGTCGTGCTCGGTTGCGAAGGACTCGATGCGTGCCATCATAGATTCGCGTTCATAGGCGTGGAAGGCCTCCTCGATGTCCGCGCTGGGATCGAGAGCGAAAAGTCGCGACCCGACGAACTCGCGCATAATCTCACGCTTGCAGCGAAGTTTCTCGTTGTCCGTTCGGTCGATTTCATTCATCACGAGGTCGACCGACTTCCGCATTGCCTTTTCGTCCGTGCGGTCAATGTCCTTCAGCAGGTTGATGATATAGACCACGTTGATGCGGTCGGTACGCGCCAGCTCGATCTCGAAGTCGACATCGGCAAGCATCTCGTTCTTCTCCGGCTCGCGCTTCTGTTGGTCGTAGAACTCGAGATACCATGATTTGTAATCCATAAATGTGCGCTCATCCATGAAGACGTCCAGGTCGCCCCAGTCGAATGCCGAGAACGTCTTGAGCGTCGCCAACGTGCCCTGCAGCTGTCGAAACGCCATCACGAACTCGCGCTGGTCGTCCTCGGATTGCAGATAGCCTGCATCCTCAGGCGTCTCGGCGACCTTGTATACCGCCGCGGACTCGCTGTTCCATTTCGATAGGTAGAAATCATAGCTCTGCATCAGGTATTCATCGGGGTTGCCGTCTCCCGAGAACAGGCGCAGGGCATCGTCCTGTGCCTGCTTGATGTTGCGGTAGGTCACTACTTGGCCGAACTGCTTGGTCTTCTTGTCGACGCGGTTGGTGCGCGAGTAGGCCTGCACGAGATTGTGCCATTCGAGGTTCTTGTCCAGAATCAGCGTGTTCGTCGGCTTGGAATCGAAGCCCGTGAGGAACATGTTGACGACGAGCAGGATGTCGACTTGCGGCAGGTCCTTCTGCTTCAGGCGCTTTGAGATATCCTTCCGATACCCGTCGAACTTGCTCACGTCATAGGAGCCGCCGAACATGGCGTTGTAGTCCGCCATGCACTCTTCCAGATAATCGCGGGAGTACTCGTCCTGCCCCTCGTCTTCCAGGTCCTCGTTGGCCTGGAAGGTGAAAATCGCGGCGACCTTGAATCCGTCCGGGTTCGTCTCGGGATTCCAAGCCAATTCATGGTTCTTCATGAATCGGTAGTACTCCATGAGCGTCTTGATCTTGTCCACCGCGAACAGCGCCGTATATACGTCGCGACCCTCGGGGCGGGTGTGGCGCGAGAGGTTGCCCATGATGTCATCGGCGATGCTCTTGATGCGAGCGGGATCGTGGTAGAGCGAGTTGATATCGATATGGTGGCGGCGGCAATACTCTGCGTCATCAAGGCGCTCCGGATCGATCGATGGGTCGGCGACCTTCTCAATCGATATAGATCGCATGTATTCGACGGAGAATCGGAGAACGTTTCCGTCCGCAATAGCGTTCTTGATTAGGTACTTGTGGATGCAGGCGCGTTTGCCGGTATCGTCTCCAGCCGCCGCGAACACATCTGCCGTGGTGAGCTTGTTCGAACCCTTGTTCTCCTTGAAGATGGGCGTTCCGGTGAAGCCGATATAGTTCGCATGGTGGAAAGCGCGTTTCACGGCTCCGTGCATTTTCCCGAACTGCGAGCGGTGGCATTCGTCGATGATGAAGACGCATCGCTTATCCTCGTAGGCCTTCATGACTGCCTCGTACCTTGACGAGCGCAATGCGCAGGCCATCTTCTGGATGGTCGTGATAATCAACGTCTTGGACGTGTCCTTCATCGCCGCCACGAGCGAGCGCGTGTTGTCGGTGTTGTCGACGCAATCCGGTTCGAAGGAGTTGTATTCATCGACCGTCTGATCATCGAGGTCCTTGCGGTCAATCAAGAAGATGACTTTATCGATTGCCTCGTTATCGCGCAGCAACGATGCGAGCTTGTAGGAGGTGAGCGTCTTTCCCGATCCCGTGGTGTGGAAGACATAGCCGTTGGAGTCATCCAGAAGAATGCGTCTCATGGCGGCCTTGACCGCAAAGATCTGATAGGGGCGCATGACCATGCATGTTGGTTCGGATGCCTTCACGATGAAATAGTCGTTCAGGAGGTCCGTGACGAAGCTCTTGGCGAAAAACGAACTGGCGAAGTCCATGAGGTTGTTGATGCGGGTATTGTCCTCGTCGGTCCAGTAAAACGCGAGCGATTTCAAAATGCGCTGGACCTCTCCGCGCTGGTCGCGGTCGTTGACGTTTGCGAAGTACTTGGTCTGCGCAGAGTTGGAAACGACGAAGACCTGAATGTATTTGAACAGGCCGAAGAACGATTTAGTGCGATAGCGATTGATTTGGTTGATTGCCTCGTTGATCTCGACTCCGGGGCGCTTCAGTTCGATTTGAATGAGCGGCAGCCCGTTAATCAAGAGGGTTACGTCGTAGCGGTTTTTCTGATCGACATCGTCGCAATGCTCTTTGTCCATCGTCACCTGGTGGGTGGCTTGATAGGTATTGCGGGTGTAGTCGCCGGTGAGGAAATCGATGTAGACGTTTTCGCCGTTATCGAGCTCAAGAACATATTGCTCGCGCAAAATCTTGGCCGAGTCGTAGACGGTGTGGCCCTCCAACCGAATGAGGATGCGGCTGAACTCCGCATCGCTCAACGTTGCCTCACCCTTTGCTTCGATCAGCTTTGCGGCGTTCACCTTGCAAATCTGATCACGGAGATTCGACTTCAGGTCGTCATAGTTCACCATCTTGATAAAGTCGTAATCGATATCAACGAGGCGCTTGATGAGGATATCCTCTACCTCGTATTCCGATAGAGCCTCGGCCACCGTTGAACTCCTTCCACCGAAAACTTTATAGAGGAAGTTTAACATAGGAGAAGTTGAGACTCCACCTCATACCACCCTTATCTTTAAAGTGATATTTAGAGTTATTAAGGTTCTTCCCCCGCCTGATAGCACGAAATTATCGTTTGGCGGGAAACGGTATGACTTCGCCCTTACCATTTCCTCCAGGGATGCCGCCGGCGAGCTGGACTTCGAGCAGATGGATGCGCTCCCTCAGCTGATCGTTTTCAATTCTTGCGAGAACGAGTTCCGCGTCCCTCTTTTCCAACGCTTTGATACGCTCCTCGGCCTCATTGAGCTTCAAGCGTAGTCTCGCCCTCTCCTCAGATGAATTGTCGATTCCCGATACGTTTCGTCTTTGCGCCACGTACTCCTTGAGGAGTGGTTTGTTGTAGAAGGTTTGATACGAGACCCCGCTAGCCTCGGATATCGATTTTACGGACAGGCTGCAGGACTTAATCGTTTCGAACGCATCGTCACGCTTGCGCAGCTTGTCCTCAATCGCAGATTCGATCCTCGCGAGATGTCCCATCGTTCTTTCATCGACCTCGTCGGCGTTGATACCGAGCTCGTTCAAGTTCTCGAGGACTGTCTTCCTCAAAGTGTCATCGATTTCCATGCCTTCACTTCCTCTTCGACTTTCTCTAGGTTATCGGCGATATGGGCTAGATCGCTATGAAGCCGTACAACCTCGTTCCTGCCCAGCTTTTCGAGCTGCTCCTTGAAGGACTCAATCTCAGGATCTATGACGTCCCTAATGACGTTCTGTGCCTTCCTGAGCTCATTTGCCGCGGCCTTGGTGAAGCCGTCGCGACGATTCCGCTCGACGAGGTCGATGTGCTTCCTGGCAGAGTCCAGGCTATCGGGAAGCATGAAATACATCGTGCACTGGTTTGGGCAGACGCCGAAGGAACAATAGATGCTGTCCGTGGCTTCTGCCGAATGGCACGGCACGATATTGCCGCAACGAATGCAAAAACCTCCGACCTTCCGGCGGAGCGGGTACTTTTTCGCGGCCGCGGCGGCAACGGCATCAAGGTCGGCTTTCACCTTCTCGTCTAGGGTCGAAACATAGCTCTCGACCTTGTTCCTGAATTCATCGCCGTGGACCCCGAGCACCGATGCGCCCTCGCCGAATACGGCCTTGTAGACCGTTTCGGAGTTCTGCCTATCAAGCTCCTTGTCGCTGTGAATATATCCTGCGGTCGTGTCCTCGCTGATGTGGCTCATATGCCGCTTGATGTAGTGCATGTCAACTCCGGCTTCATAGAGCTTGGTGGCGACCGTGGCGCGGAATTGATGGAAGACGGGATACACCACCTGGGTGTCAGAGGGCAACTCATTTAGCTTTTCGGCATACTTCGGATCAATCCCCAGGTTAATCACCTTCTCGAGTGTCGTCGTCTTCAATTCCGGAAACCTCTCTGCCGTGTCGATTGACGGAATTGAGTCGAAATGGGCCGCGACGAACACCTTCAGCGACTCCGCGATATTCCCTTTCGTCTGGTATTGTCTTTTCTGCTTATGAGACACCAACAGCGCCCGCGTCCCAAGCCTTTCTCGATCCGCGGCGCACTTATCCAAAAGCCATGAATACGCCTCGAGTGCGATAGGGTTCACTATCGTCTCAGCAGTCTTGTAGGTGTTATCTCCTTTTGAGCCCTTGAAGGTCTTGAACGTCATGAACGCTATTTCAGGCTCGCCGGGAAGGGATGATTTGTGCAGGCTCTCCACCTCGAGGGCAACCAGCTCAGAAGCCCTCATGCCTATCTGGGAGGCAAGAAGAATTGCCGCTGCGGTGATTCCCTCACGTGAGTTCGAATCGCTTGAGCGGATGGTTTTCAGGCAGGTTTCTACCAACGGCGCCAGGTATTCGTCCGGCACCGGGTCGACGCCATCTTGCGACCACATGCGGTGTCCCAGCTTCGCGCTGAGTGCCTCCAACCTCGCCATGAGACGGTCGTCATTCGGCACGTTGAAATAAGTCTGCCTGAAACGGAGGAATTCGATGAGGCCGGAGGCGTTCGAGTATCGCCAGCTCGCAGATTTATCACTGATGTCGGACAGCCTCTTCTCGAAGTCTTCCCAGCTGGGCATCCCTCTTCTCATGTCGGCGATACCCATTCCGTCGAAGACGGCTCGTGCGATCTTCGCCTTTCTGACGCAGGTCTGCACCTTGCTTGTCCTCCAGACCACGAGGCACAGGAGGAACAGCCGCAAGATACCGCTTTCGTCGCCGTCGAAGTTCATTTGCAAGTCGGTACGGGAAACTGGCAGCTCGGTAACGCCTGAGAAATCCCAGAACATGCTTTTGAACTCAATCTTGGCGTTTCCAAAATCGATTTCTGGACCCTCCGTCAGATCACGAACCATCTTGTCGCCGAGGAATGCCCTCGATGAAAGCTCGAGGATGACGGGGGCGCTTTCGGCCTCGTCCATAAAGCCCCAATACGACGAGGCAGCTGTACTAACGGGCATTTAGAGCCTCCTTCATACTCTCCATGACGGCCAAGTATCCGAGATACAGGCGTTCGACATCCAGCAGGTGGTCGCGCTCGTGAATATTGTTCGCCGCGTTGTGGATCTGTTCCCTTACGGCGGCAACGGCCTCCTTCATCTCAGGAATGCAGTCCGGGGTCGTGAGGAATCCGCTGCACATGAGGCAGGTCACCGTGCCCGAGATATTGCATTCCGGGTTGCGGCAGAAGCCCGCTCCCAATTCAACGGCATCGGTCGGGGCGACATCTTCGGGCAATGATTCGACGATCTCGCCCGCGATCTTCGCAACGCCTATCTCGATGCCATACGTCGCTTCAAGGTAGCTCCTGACGTCATCTCGGACGTAATACCGTTCCGTCGTGTCTAGCGAGGAATGGCCCGTGAGGGGGCGGAGCGCGAGCAGACTTAAGTTCTTTTCCGCGCCTTTGATGACCACCTCGGTCTCATACCTACGCCTTACCATGCGCGATGTGACGGTGGCCCCCACCGCTTCCGCTGCCATATTCAAGCGCCTTGCGTATTCATTCTGCGTCAAGGGACGCACCTCATTCCGACGATGGGCCGGTATGAGGAAAATGGAGTCGCGCACGCTGGGGTCGCAGGCTTTTCTCAGACCATCCGTTAAGACCGTGGCATCGCTCAGCAGGCGCCATGCCCTTTTCGGCAACTGGATATCCCTGCTTCCGTAACCGTCCATCTTCGAAGACATCCTGACCTTGCGCACGCCCTCGTGCGAGCCTTCAACGATGCTGTCGATTTTCAACGAGAGTATATCGCCGATGCGCAGCGGGGTAAGTGCCTGCACGACGAAGGCGGTGTAGACCAGCTTGTCGACTTCGCCACCGTTCGTTGCGCGGCGTTCCAGTTCCGCGGTCAGAAGTCTCATATCGTCGGGATCCGCGGCTTTAGACTCGTCCGGCGTCCACCTGTTAGATTTTTCGCTGGCGCTTAGCAGGAGCGGAACAGCTTGATCCATGTCGACAAGTCGCCTCTCGACGCCATACTCGATAATGCTCCTTGCCCAGCCCTTGTAGTGCCTAACGCCGCTGGGAGCCATGCGGCCGCGAAGGCCGGCAAGCCACCTGGAAATGCCGATGTTCGTAGCCCTTCTGCATACACCGCCATCCTTGGGCTCGTCGAATGTGTCGAACAGCTTTTTGAGCTCGTCGGGCAACCGGCGCATCGCGATGACGTTCTCGCATTCACGCCACAGCCATTCCCCGAGAAGTTGCTGCAGTCGCCCGTCCGGATAGGAGATATCCATCGGCCAGGGCTTGTAGTCGATGTTCGTCGCAGCCCGTTCTGAATCGCTCGGGAACAGGAGCCATTTCGGGCTGCTTGGTACCGGGTCAAGCGGGTTGTGGATAAAGCACCTGTAGCCCTGATTCCACAGCCCGATAAAGCCATTGCTCCTGATGGCCTCGACCACCAGCCCGCTACCGAATGTGAAGTTCGAGGCTGCATCGGGGTATTTTGTAATCAGATGGATGTAGAAATGAGCGAGCGCCCTCGTCGACACGTCTCTATCCAGCTTGTCTTCGATGCCCTCGACAAAACTTGCGTGTTGCGTGAGCGTTGAGACGGTAAAGTCCCCGCTCGTTTTCGGAACAGTTTCGAGCGCCGCGTTGAACTTGTAATAGAAGGAGCAGCCCCTTGCATCCGCCACGAGCCCGTTCCCGTCTTTCATGGAATCTAGGATTATCGCGCGGACGGCCTGGCATTCCGTATCCGTCCAGACCGTTGCAAGCCCGACCGCATTGCCGGGCTTCCTTTTGAAGACGATATCGAATGGAGGGTATCCGTCCGAGCTAACAGCGTCGCCCACAAATCTGTCCGACCATTTAGCGTTGGTGTAATTGCCGCTATTTATCGCCCAGAGGATTATGTCCATGTTGCCATCTTCCAGCCATGAGCGAAACGGCCCCTCATCCATCATCCCGGCATCATAGATGGCCACCGCCATGAACGAAAGGATGGAGCCTGTGGTCGTCTTGCTCACGCTGCCCCTGACTTCCTGCACTGCCGCGGCCAAGGCCCTCAGCCATGCGGAGCCGAGATCAGCAGCCGACAGTTCCGGAGTCACTACCTTTTTGAGTGCTGCGACGATATTGCGCACCTTGTTGCGCCTGGTGACCTCGACGGAGGACAGGAGCGTGTTGTCTACCGCTTTCTCGAGAACACCTGCCACGGCCTCATCCTTAATGGATTGAAGAAGCGACAGCAGGTCGCGTTCGGCGGCCGACAATTTATCGAGCGTCATCGAACAACTCCTTTTCGATTTCACCGGTAATGCTTTCCTGAAGATCCCTGATATCGTCTTCAGTGGGCTTCATGTACACGTCGGTTGAAGAAAGGCTGCGGTGCCTCATGAGGTGCATGACCTCGTATGCATCCAAGCGGTTCCCCTTTGCGTTTGTCGCGCTTCGCTGCAGGAACATGCCGAAACCATGCCGGAATCGATGGTTGAGATTCGTTTTGCGTTTGCCCTCGTCAACGCTTAGCCCTGCCTCGAGCATGATCGTTCGCAGCCTTTTGTCCCATAGGTTCTGGGATAGGGGCCGGCCGAGGGAGTTTAGGAAAATGTACTCGTTGTTGCCGCCGTCGCCCTTAACTGAATCCGCTTCGCTCCTGTCCGGATGCGCGTCCCTTAGGCGCTCAGTTCCTTCAAGATACTCGCATATGCAGAAATACAGGTCTTCGGATATATAGACTACCTGCCTTCCGACATTGAGTTTCCTGTAGTCGACGGATCGATATTGTCTCTTATCCGTCACGGGCATCAGCGTCTTGGCGCTCTGCCATTCGCGATCGCTGCATCGGTTTCTCAAGACAACAGAATAGTGGTTGAGGCCGTTTCTGTCGGATGATGACGACAGATCTTCCAAGGTGAGCCCCAGCACTTCACCGATTCGAAGTCCGTGTTCGAACATCAACCTGACAATTGCCCGCGCTTCGCCCGGATCGCCCGACCCAAGGGGAGAGGACTCGATGGTATCGAGGACGCGGCGGTATTCATCAAGCGAAATGTACATCGGAGCCTCATAGCTCTCCCTGACATCGGCTGAAAGCCTATGGACGGCAATTCTGGTTGACCCCGACACGATGTCTAGTTTGCATTTTCCGGCCTCGAGGAACGGGCTGTGCTCTAGATGGAGGGACTTGGCGAACCTGCGTACATATTTGAGGTAGGCCGCGACGGTCTCCTCCGATCGCACCGTCACAAGTCGAAACCGGCACTCCACGCCGTCGGAGATCAAGCCGCGCATGAATTGCATGAAAGCTCGCGATACGCCTAGGTCCCATGACCGGAACGGTAGATCGACAATCTCGCAGAAGTCGAATAGGAGCCTCATGGCACTGACTGCCTGCAGCCTCGTGTTTACAGACTCCCAGCGGAGGTCTTCGGTTACGAACTTGGATGGCTCCATGAGAACCGTTGAGCCGTCGGAGTCGTAAAAGACGAACACCTCGCGGCCATCTAAATCAATCCTCGAGCAAGTCACATTGACAGCTGACGACCGGCCGTCGGCTCGCCTCACTTCATAGGAGGTTCCCCTGCGCAGACGTGTTTCCTCGACAGTTTTCAAAGGTCCCTCCATTTGATAATTAGCACTTTACCAATACGGTAAATAAAATACCCGTCACTGCGAAAGTTATTCAATAGTTGTGTCTATAAGAGCAAATGCAGCTATCTAAGCGAACTCGAGGTAAAAAAATAGCGCCATCGGCGCTTCAAGCTCATATCAATTGATGTTTATCGAGGTAAAGAGACCAATCAAGAAATGGTGCTATGCAGCAAGGTCATTTAGATAGACGTCCGTTATACAGATACAGGGGGGATCTATGTAGATGAGCTTCACCTTGCCGGCGTAGGTCTCCTTCAGGATCTTCAGCGCGTCCAGGTTGTCGCCCTCGATATAGAGGTTCTCCGTCGTGTCCCAATTCTTGGACTTGCCAGGCTCGGGGATCATGGTCTTGTAGATAGGGCGGCGCGCCTCGGCCTTGGCCTCACGCTTGCCGGGCCAAGTGAACTGATAACGCTCACGCTGGCCTTCGGCCACATCACCCAGAAGATCGCGCAGCACGTCGAAGTCAACGGCGCGTTCGACGTTACCATCGCTATTCTGTACCTCAGTCACAACCTGTGGGAACAATTCAGCTAATTTGCCTATATTCTCAGCGGTCCCATCCGTTGTGTCCATTTCGATCTTATTCATGACTATCAAAACTCCCATTCTGCTTGGGCGGATTGCTCCAATATTCCGTTATCGCCGAACAGTTGAATATCGTTGCTATTCGGTCTCGAAGGTTCGTCTAACTGGTCGATGTAAACGTATTGCGGCATATACAAAGAAGGACCGCTGATTATACATTCACCCTGGCCAAGCACGCTCAGCATAGACAGACTTGTTTCCCCCATAAAGCTGACTGTTTTCCTAATGCGTTCTATATCGTTTGGGTTCACGAGCTTATGAATAAAGTAATTGTGAATCTGAGAGGTTATCGTCGAGGAGATATCGCTCGGTCGCTGACTTGCCAAGCAAAGAAACACACCGAATTTCCTGCCCTCTTTGATTACCCTCTCGAAAACCCGTAGCGTGTTGTCATGAACGACGTCGGTCTGGGCTGCGTCATATCCAAGCAGATTGTGCGCCTCGTCGATTGCTAGCGTGACGACCTCTTCGGGGGTTCCATCGCCCTTATTCTCCGATGCCCTTCTCATAAGTAATTCCGCAATTAGCGATGGGAGCATCTCCCTACTTGCTTCGTTAACGTCTCCCAGCTGAATAACCGCAAGATGTTTGCCTCCAAATACCTCCTGCAGATCGGCGTTTTCGTCATCGGAAAAAACCTTCTCTAAATCCTTGATAACTGACCTCGCTCGCGGAAGAAGCGGCTGAACGAATTCAAAGTTGGTTCCGCTCTCTGATGCCCTGGAGACTTCGAGGGCAAGCCAAAGGTAAAACATCTGGAAACGATTGATATCGGGCCTTATGGATATATTTTTGACATCGGAAATTGAGTCGATATATTGTTTTCCCGAGCTGCGGTCATAATAAAAACTGCCGTTATTCTTGTTGAAAGCGAGATCATCGATTCCGTCAATCCACTCAGAGCAATAACTGCGCAGCGTAAAAAACAAGGTAATACGCTTATCGACAAGTGACCATTTCAAGTCCGAGATATAGTCCTCTGCCGATTTATTCTTCCACTTCGAATATGCTCTCCTAATTACGGGCATTTGCGTTCTCTGGGTCGCTCTCAGGATCGTACCCCAGTTATCTTCATCAAGGGATTCGAAAGACAGAGGAACGCGATCACGGTCTTCTCCGCCAGGCTTTCTGGTGTTCAATCGATAAATGGTTTTATCGCGTTCGGGAACGATGGCATCGGCACCATATTCATTGTTCAAGTCGAAGACAAGAATCTTTGCCGCGTCGGTTCTTTCTGGCAGACTCCCGATGTAGCTTTTCAAAATGCTCGTGAGCGTATTTGATTTTCCGCTACCGGTATTACCGAAGATTCCTATATGGCTCGCCATCAGCTTATCGGCGTCCAAATAGACTGGCTGCGATTCATCAAAAAGGCTATGACCGATGCGTAGCGGTTTTGAGCCATGCGAAGAGTACAGGAGCTCGAGTTCGCTGGGGCTCAAGGTCTCAACGACTGCCCCCACGATGGGAAGGCAGCGAAGTCCTCCCTTGAAGCCTCCGTCGGAAATATGACCACGCACCTCTAAATCAACGATGAAGGGTCCCATTGGAGCAGCTTGGCTCTCTCGAGTCACCTCGCTACGTCTATCGTACTCAGCCTCATGCTCTCCAACGATTTGGCAGAAGACCGTATCCAAGCCAATGCCCGTTTTAACAAATGAATTAATGCGCGGCGAGGAAATCGCGCAGCCGTTTTCGACTATGTAGGGATGCATACGCTCAAAAAACGTCGCTGCGGCTTTTACCCCATCAACTTTGGTAATTCTTCCTACGATCATATGCGTTCAACCCTTTCGACGAGTTCGGCAAGGGTTTTGGTTGTGTCTACTGGAATTTCACCTGCGGGCGGTATGGTGATTACATGCCCGGCTAACCGCTTTGGTAGCACGTCTTCGCGTCTGTATTGAAGCCAATAGACGGTGAGTCCGTTGGCTATCGCATCGTTTATGATGCCGTTGACGTGATCGTCCGACCATGAGTAGCCGATGACAAATAGCACCGCGTTGCGTTTCAGCAGCTCTCCCTTCATTGCGAAAAGTGTTTCGTAGAAGTGGGACAGAATACTTCCAAGCTTATCTTGACCCGGAAAAACTATATTCTCTGAGGAAAGATGTCGATTGGCATCGACTGAGCCGTGGAGCTTGTAGACGCAAAAAGTGGGGACAAAAGCATGAGTTGCGGTGTTGTACCCTACGATATCGAAGGGCAAACGACCCTTCGACTTGCCTTGTGTGAGTATGTAGCAAAACAGTCCGCTGTCTTCGAGTATTTCCTCGACTATGCGATCGTAATTGAGGGTAAAGACGTTCAAACGCTTGGTCTCGGGATGCCTATTCTCGGCCTTCTCAACAATTGAGGAAAAGACGGTTAGCATACGGCGCAAATTGAGAAGAGATTCGTCATCGAGACGGTAGTCGCGATAGCCGTTATATTCGTCAACGAAAGTATCGAGAACCGCTTGCCGTATTTGGTCATCTGCACAATTGGCTAGGGCGGTTTCGATATTACTCCCGTCAAGACCCCTTTCGTTCATAGTGCTGATTGTTTTCTCGAATTGGGCGAAATAAGGAAACGCTTTTCCATTTACTCCGGCACCAAAGAGGAAGTTCACGGAGCAGGAACCGAGCACTTTACGCAAGCCGAGCGGTAGTTCATCTGAAATGCGAGACATCGCATCATCTTCGCATTGTTCTTTCATCTATCGTCCTTCCTCGATGTCGGCAATTAGTCGCTTAAGCTCGTTTGCCCTGTCGAACAGTGCGTTCTTGCGCACAACCTGCCGTTCTTTGCGCCCGCGCGTCTCTACGCGCGCAAGTTCTTCGTACAGGCCCTTAAGCTTCGAGTCTGATTCGAAGCGCTCCTCTACGGTTTCGGAGCCGACACCTACATCGTTGTAGACCACTTGTGATGCAAGCGAATCCCACACCGCATCAACGTCGCTTACGCTCACGTCAAGCGTAAGGGCGTCGAGCGGGCGCCAAGGCCCAACAACGAGTCTCTCGAGCATCACCGCGAGACGAACCTCGTCGTTGAAGGTGCACGCGAACAGCAGCTTATGGGGGTTCGCCCGCGCCACAAGCGTTAGCACTTCTTCGGGGACGCGGCGGGCCTTGAGCGCCACTTCCACCACGAGCACCTCGTGCACGCGCTCGCCGTCGGGAATGCCGGTAGTGGAGGTCTTTATCGAGTTCGCGATCACGAAGCGCTCGACGTCGTCGATGAAGGACTGGCGTAGCGCGGCGCTTACCTTCAGGCGGCCGTAGAAGGCCTCCTTGGGTATGCGGCGTCCCACCTCGGTCGTGCTCGGAAGCCCTAGCATCTGGGCCTCACCGCCAGGAAGCACACGAGCTCGAAGTCGTCGAGCCCCTCGATGTCGTTCTCCAAGAAGCCCGTCGTGCCGCCGGTGAAGAAGCTGTCGACGTCGGACTCCTCCTTCGAGTCCACGATCGACGCCACCGCGTCGCGCAAGAGCCCCGCCTCGCGGCGCATGTCGCGTCCGTTCTTGGTCTCGCGGTTGTAGGCGCGGCACAGCGCCATGTCGGGCTCGGACTTGCCGCGGCACAAAAGGCGCATGTCGTCGAGCACCGCCTTGGGCTCCAGGTGCCCGTGGACCACGGACCCGTCGGACCCCATGCGAACCACGTAGAACGGGTGCAGGTGGTTCGCGCCGTCGCGGTCTATCCTGCTGTTGACGTTACGCAGCACGAAGACGACGCCGGGCTCTTCGCCCTCCACCACGGCGTTGATGCCGCTCGGAAGGCGGTCGATGTCGGGGTTGTCGCGGTAGTAGCCCACCAGGTCCATGCGGAACTCGTTGAGGCCCAGGTCGGTGATGGACACGCCGCCCGAGACGTCTTCCAGGTCCACGACCTCGTCGCGCATCTGCTCGAGCTGCTGGCGGCGGTACTCCAGGTCTCCCGTCTCGTCGGCGTTGATGTAGTCGTCGTCGCCCGTGGATGTCATCACGGTTATGCGCATGCGCTCCTCGACGCGCGCCTTGAGCTTGATGTACTCGTCGAGCTCCACGTCGGGCCAGTAGTTCACAAGCTGGATGCGGGCGTTCTTCGAGCCGATGCGGTCCACGCGGCCGAAGCGCTGCACGATGCGCACGGGGTTCCAGTGGATGTCGTAGTTCACCAGGTAGTCGCAGTCCTGGAGGTTCTGGCCCTCCGAGATGCAGTCGGTGGCGATCACGATGTCCACGTCGCAGCCGGAAAGCTGAGGAGCCACCACGTCGCGCTCCTTCGACGCGGGTGAGAAGCAGGCGAGCACCTCCTGCATGTGCGGGGGCACGGCCTTTATCGTGCAGGCGCAGCCGTCGCCCGTGACCTTGGCGCACTCGAGGCCGAGCTCGCGTTTCGCGAAGGCAGAGACGTTCTCGTAGAGGTAGTCCGCCGTGTCGGAAAACGCGGTGAACACGAGTACCTTGCGGTTGCCCGGGTTGATGGGGCCCTGCGACTTCTCGCGGATCTGCTCGCACAGCTCGATGAGCTTGGCATCGTGGGCGGGGTCGATGTCGCGCACCATCGAGATCAGGACCTCGATGACGGCGATGTCCGACTCGATGTCGCGCTCCCAGCTCATCCAGTCCATGTCCTCGACGAGGATCTTCGTGGCGCCGCCCACCTCGAAGCCGCTCTCGTCGTCGGGGTCGAAGTCGAACCCGCCCGGCAGGTCGCCGTCGGCCACGATGGCGCCCGAGGCCAAGCCCCTGCGGTAGTCGTCTATGGTCTTAAGCGCGGCGTTCATGGCAGCCAGCACGCGCTCGAGCGTCAGGCGGAACGAGCACACCGAGCTCTCCAGGCGCTTGAGCAGGTTCGTCGTCATGAGTCGGCGCACGCCCGTCTCGCGGCCGCCCAGCGTGAGGTTTCCGCCGCCGCCCATCTTCGCGTACTTCTCCATCTTGCTGGGGTGAACGTACGAGCTCGGCATGTACACGGCGAGCACGAGGGAGTCAAGCTCCTCGTATATCTCGCGGTAGTTGATCGCGTTCTCCAGCGTCGAGAGCTTGGGGCGCTTCGATATCGGCGGCAGTCGCTTCGGGAAGGGCCCGATGGCGTTCATGTCGTAGTAGCGCTGGATGTGCTTGCGGCTGCGCGCCACGGTCACCTGGTCGAGCACCTCGAAGAAGTCGTAATCGAGCATGCCGGTAAGGGCATCGGTGGTACGCTGCTCGGCCGGCAGCTTCGACCAGCGGGCGTAGACGGTCTGCGCGTTGCGGAACACCGTCTCGATGTCGTTCTCCAGGCGCAGCTTCTCGGACCAGCCGGTGGGGTCGCCCCAGTACGCCAGGGCGAGCTGGTTGCGCAGGTCGCGGAAGCGGTTGTTCACGGGCGTGGCGGACAGCATCAGCACCTTGGTCTTCACGCCCTGCTTGATGACCTTCTCCATAAGCAGCTGGTAGCGGTTCATCCTGTCTTCCGACGCCGAGTCGCCGCCGTTTCGGAAGTTGTGGCTCTCGTCGATGACCACCAGGCCGTACGCGCCCCAGTTCAGGCGGTCGAGAGGCAGGCCCGTCTCCGACGTGCCGCGCGTGCGCGAGAGGTCAGTGTGGTAGAGCACGTCGTACTGCAGGCGGTCTCCAGCGATGGGATTGTTCACGACGTTGGAGTTGTAGGTGATCCAGTTGTCGCGCAGCTTCTTGGGGCACAGCACGAGCACGTCCTTGTTGCGGCTCTCGTAGTACTTGATCACGGCGAGCGCGGTGAACGTCTTGCCCAAGCCGACCGAGTCGGCGAGGATGCAGCCGTTGTAGGTCTCGAGCTTGTTGATGATGGCGAGCGCCGCGTCCTTCTGGAAGTCGTAGAGCTTGTTCCAGATGAGGCTTTCGCGGAAGCCCAGCCCCTCGTTGGGCAGCACGTCCTCGGAGACGTCGTCCAGGAACTCGCTGAATATGCGGTAGAGCGCCATGTAGTAGATGAGCTCGGGCGCGTTCTCCTGGTACATGGCCGTTGTTTAGGGCAATCTGATTGTTGCTAGTGCGGCACCCATTCTTTTCATCTACGGAAACGAAAAATTTCAGAAAAGGCAAAGGCATGCCGACCAGCTAGGCCTACCGTTGCA
>NZ_JBQHQF010000024.1:0-30562 GCF_052067635.1 Collinsella sp. HCP3S3_E5
CGATACAATACGGAGAGGCGCAGCGATGCGCTCGGCGGCCGCACGCCGGCCGAGTTCCGCGCCGCGCTGGGAAGGGCCGCGTAACGGTCCAAGAAATCGTCCGCAGTCCCCCGGCTCAGGACGGGATACAGTTTCCCAAACAGGGCTCAATCGGAAACTACGACCCAGTTTGAGGCCTCAAAACGGGACGCAGTTTCCGCCCGATCAGCCTTCGCCGCCATTCCGCCATTCAGCGACGCGCATCAGCAACTCTGTTCACAGAAAATATATGAACAGGTGTTCGATGCATACCAATCTACCTGCGCATTTTCTGTCGAAAAACTTTGCTACTCCAAAAACACAATCGCGTCAAGGCTTTTCTTGCCCAACGGTCGGTACCTGATAAACTATTAGGTTGCGATAACTGGCGAAGCTATGCCTCGCCAACCCACCGAGCATTTCCGTGAAGGAGGAAAAACCTGGTGACCTACGCATACACTGCCACTGAGCGCAAGCGCGTCAGCTTCGGGAAAATCCCGGAGGCCATGGAGCTCCCCAACCTTATCTCTGTTCAAAGGGAATCCTTTGAGCGTTTTAAGGACGAGGGCCTTCGTGAGGCGTTTAAGGAATCCAGCCCCATCCAGAGCCAGAACCATGTTCTCGAGGTTACCTTCGGCGAGCATCAGTTTGGCGACCCCGCGCACACCGTCGAGGAGTGCCGCGAGAAGGATATGACCTATCAGGCTCCGCTTCTGACCGACGTCCGTCTCACCAACAAGGAGACTGGCGAGATCAAGGAGCAGCTCGTCTTTATGGGCGACTTCCCCATGATGACCGATCAGGGCACCTTCATCATCAACGGTACCGAGCGTATCGTCGTCTCGCAGCTCGTCCGTTCCCCGGGCGTGTACTTCAGCTCCGAGATGGATTCGGGCAAGCAGATCTACAAGGCTCAGATCATCCCGTCCCGCGGTGCCTGGCTTGAGTTTGAGGTTGACAAGCGCGACCAGCTCATGGTCTCCATCGACCGTAAGCGCAAGCAGAGCGCCACGATGTTCCTGCGCGCCCTTGGCATCGCCGTCACCAACGACGACATCATCGAGCTGCTCGGCAATTCCGATGTGATCAAGCGCACCCTCGAGCGCGATACCGCCCTTACCCGCGAGGATGCTCTTATCGAGATCTACCGTCGCCTGCGCCCGGGCGAGCCTCCCACCGTAGATGCTTCCCGCAGTCTGCTCGAGGGCCTGCTCTTCAACCCGCAGCGCTACGACCTGGCCCGCGTCGGTCGCTACAAGGTCAACAAGAAGCTCAACCTCACCACCGAGGAAGAGGTCACGGTGCTCACCGACGAGGATATCGTCGCTACGCTACGCTACCTGCTGTCCCTCGCTGCCGGCGAGCAGGGCTTCAAGGTTGACGACATCGACCACTTTGGCAACCGCCGTATCCGCACCGTCGGCGAGCTCGTCGCCAACCAGTTCCGTATCGGCATGAGCCGTATGGAGCGCGTCGTCCGTGAGCGCATGAGCTCCCAGGACATCGACGAGATTACCCCGCAGTCGCTCATCAACATCCGCCCGATCGTGGCCTCCATCAAGGAGTTCTTCGGTTCCTCGCAGCTCTCGCAGTTCATGGACCAGGCGAACCCCCTGACCGGTCTGACCCACAAGCGCCGTCTGTCCGCACTCGGCCCTGGCGGTCTTGCCGGCCACAAGTCGGGCTCCAGCCGCCGCACCAACGTGCCGACGGCCGTCCGCGACGTTCACAACTCGCACTACAGCCGCATGTGCCCGATCGAGACCCCCGAAGGCCCCAACATCGGCCTGATCGGCTCGCTTGCCCTCTACGCCCGCGTCAACGAGTATGGCTTCATCGAGGCCCCGTTCCGCCGCGTCGAGAACGGCGTTGCCACCGACCAGATCGACTGGATGACCGCTGACGAGGAAGAGAAGCACGTTATCGCGCCGGCCAACACGCCGCTCGATCCCAAGACCAACGAGTTCATCACGACCGATGCCGAGGGCAAGATCGTCCGTCCGCATTCCGTGATCGCCCGTACCCGCGACTTCGACGGCTCCTTCGGCGCTCCCGCCGACGTGCCTGTCGAGGACGTCGACTACATGGACGTCTCGCCGCGCCAGATGCTCTCCGTCGCAGCCACGCTGATCCCGTTCCTCGAGCACGACGACGCTAAGCGTACGCTCATGGGCGCCAACATGCAGCGTCAGGCCGTGCCGCTGGTTCACCCCGCCGCTCCCTATGTCGGTACCGGCATGGAGCGTCGCGCCGCCCTGGACTCTGGCGAGGTCACCCTGGCCAAGAACGCCGGCGAGGTCATCTTTGCCGACGCCTCCAAGATTATCGTCAAGCATGCCGGCGGCATGGACGAGTATCACCTGGCCAAGTACCAGCGCTCCAATCAGTCCACCTGCATCAACCACCGCCCGCTCGTGCGCGTCGGCGACACCGTTGAGCAGGGTGAGCCTCTGGCCGACGGTCCTTCGACCGATCACGGCGAGCTCGCACTGGGCCAGAACCTCACCGTGGCCTACATGCCGTGGGAAGGCTTCAACTACGAGGACGGTATCGTCGTGTCCGAGCGCCTGGTGGCCGAGGACCTGCTGACGACCATCAACATCACCCGTCACGAGATCGACGCCCGCGATACCAAGCTCGGCCCCGAGGAGATCACTCGCGAGATCCCGAACCTCTCCGAGGACATGCTTGCCAACCTCGACGAGGACGGCATCATCCGCATCGGCGCTGAGGTCGGCCCTGGCGACATCCTGGTCGGCAAGGTTACCCCTAAGGGCGAGAGCGCTCTGACTGCCGAGGAGCGCCTGCTGCGCGCCATCTTCGGTGCCAAGGCTCACGACGTTCGCGACACTTCCCTTAAGATGCCTCACGGCGCTTACGGCCGTGTCATCGACGTCGTCCGCTTTAGCCGCGAGAACGGCGACGACCTGGCCCCCGGCGTCAACGAGCAGGTGCGCGTCTACGTCGCCCAGCGTCGTAAGATCCAGCAGGGCGATAAGATTGCCGGCCGCCACGGTAACAAGGGTGTTATCTGTAACGTTCTGCCGGTCGAGGACATGCCCTACATGGCTGACGGTACCCCGATCGACGTTATCCTCAACCCGCTGGGCGTTCCTTCGCGTATGAACGTCGGCCAGCTGCTCGAGTGCCACCTTGGCTGGGCTGCTGCCTGCGGTTGGGATACCGAGGATGCCGATTCCGACAAGTACGTCCCCGGTCCGTTCTTTACCGCGACGCCCGTCTTCGACGGCGCCAAGGAGGACGAGATCGCCGAGGTCATCCGTCGTGCCAACAAGAATATGCTCAACAAGGCCACCGCTGCCTTTGGCGATCACATGCGCCCCGAGTTTGTCACCCAGCTTGACGAGCGCGGAAAGACCCGCCTGTTTGACGGCCGTACCGGCGAGGAGTTCCGCGAGCCCATTACCGTGGGTACGTCCTACATCCTCAAGCTCGGTCACATGGTCGACGACAAGATCCACGCCCGTTCGACTGGCCCTTACAGCTTGGTTACCCAGCAGCCGCTGGGCGGCAAGGCCCAGTTCGGCGGCCAGCGCTTCGGCGAGATGGAAGTTTGGGCACTGTACGCATACGGTGCTTCCAACGTCCTGCAGGAGATCCTGACCGTCAAGTCCGACGATACCGTGGGCCGCGTCAAGACCTACGAGTCCATCGTCAAGGGCGAGAACGTCCCGGTTCCGGGTATCCCCGAGTCCTTTAAGGTTCTCGTCAAGGAGATCCGTTCCCTCGCACTGGACATCGAGCCCATGCACGATGCCGACGAGGACGCCTCCGCCCCCGTGACCGCCGAGGAGACCTCTGCCCTCGATGACCTGGCTGCGCTCGCCGGCGTTGACGCCGACGTCGAGGCCCAGGATGCCGAGACCGCCGAGGCGCCCGAGGCTGTCGCCGCCACGACCACTGATAAGGAGTAGTTGACTGTGGCAGATTTCGAAGCTACTGAATTTGACTCGGTAAAGATCTCCCTTGCCTCCGCCGACCAGATCCGTTCCTGGTCGCACGGTGAGGTCAAGAAGCCGGAGACCATCAATTACCGTACCCTCAAGCCCGAGAAGGACGGCCTGTTCTGCGAGAAGATCTTCGGTCCCGCCAAGGACTGGGAGTGCTCCTGCGGCAAGTACAAGGGCATCCGCTTTAAGGGCATCGTCTGCGAGCGCTGCGGCGTCGAGGTCACCTCGGCCAAGGTGCGTCGCGACCGCATGGGCCATATCGAGCTCGCCGCTCCCGTGTCCCACATCTGGTACTTCAAGAGCCCCACGAGCTTCCCGATGAGCCGTATGCTCGACATCAAGTCCAAGGACCTCGAGAAGGTTCTGTACTTTGCCAGCTACATCATCACCGAGGTCGACTACGAGGCTCGCGAGGCCGACGCTGACGACCTGCGCGAGGAGCTCGCCGCCGATCTGGAAGAGATCGATGCCGAGTGCGCCCGCCAGATCGAGTCCCTCAAGGAGCAGGGCAACCCCGAGAACTTTGACGAGTTCTCCGACGAGGAGCCGCTGACCCCCGAGGAGATCGCCTCCGGCATCGTCGACATCGAGGAAGAGTGCAAGGACGAGAAGCAGCTCCGCACGGACGCCTTCAACGCCTTCATGAAGCTCACCGAGCGCGACCTCATCTCCGATGAGCCGCTGTTCCGCGAGATGACCCGTTACTACTCCATGTACTTCAAGGGTGGCATGGGTGCCGAGGCCGTCCGCGACCTGCTCGCTGCCATCGACCTCCCCTCCGAGGCCGAGAAGCTCAAGGCCATCATCGCCGACGAGGACTCTCAGAAGCAGAAGCGCGAGAAGGCCGTCAAGCGCCTCGAGGTCGTTGACGCCTTCCTGAAGGGCGGCAACAGCCCCGCGAACATGATTCTGGATGTCATCCCGGTCATTCCGCCCGATCTGCGCCCGATGGTCCAGCTCGACGGCGGCCGCTTCGCCGCGTCCGACCTCAACGACCTGTATCGTCGCGTGATCAACCGTAACAACCGACTCAAGCGCCTGCTCGACCTGGACGCCCCTGCGATCATCGTGAACAACGAGAAGCGCATGCTCCAGGAGTCCGTGGACGCCCTGTTCGACAACGGCCGCCGTGGGCGCCCGGTCTCTGGCCGTGGTGGTCGCCCGCTCAAGTCGCTCGCCGAGGCCCTCAAGGGCAAGCAGGGTCGTTTCCGCCAGAACCTGCTGGGCAAGCGTGTCGACTACTCTGGCCGTTCGGTTATCGTTACCGACCCCAAGCTGTTGCTGCACCAGTGCGGTCTGCCCAAGACCATGGCGCTGGAGCTCTTCAAGCCCTTCGTCATGAAGCGCCTGGTCGAGCTTGGCAAGGTCGAGAACATCAAGGGCGCCAAGCGCGCTATCGACCGCGGTGCCACCTTTGTGTGGGACATCCTCGAAGAGGTCATCGACGGTCGTGTCGTGCTGCTCAACCGTGCACCGACCCTGCACCGTCTGTCCATCCAGGCCTTTGAGCCGGTGCTGGTCGAGGGTAAGGCTATCCACCTGCACCCGCTGGTCTGCGCGCCCTTCAACGCCGACTTCGACGGCGACCAGATGTCTGTCCACGTGCCGCTGTCCAGCCAGGCTCAGGCCGAGGCCCGCGTGCTCATGCTCTCTGCGAACAACCTGCGCTCGCCGGCATCCGGCAAGCCGGTCAACATCCCCTCGCAGGACATGATCATTGGTGTGTACTACCTGACCCAGGTCCGCGACGGTCTGCCGGGCGAGAACCACGTGTTCTCGAGCTTCGACGACGCGCTGCACGCCTATGACTGCCGCTCCGAAGTCGACATGCAGGCCAAGATTCAGGTCCGCGTGTCCGCCGAGAACGCCAACGTCATCAACGAGGACGGTACCCGTATCTTCCGCGTCAAGAACGGCAAGAACGAGTTCGTCGACTACGATGTCACCGGTAACAAGACCGCACGCTTCGAGACTTCTATCGGCCGCATCATCTTCAACCGCCAGTGCCTGCCCGAAGACTACGAGTTCATGAACTACAAGATGGTCAAGGGCGATGTGGCCAAGCTGGTTGCCGACTGCTGCGATCGTTACCCCGAGGCCAAGGTCGGCCCGATCCTCGACTCTATCAAGTACTCCGGCTTCCACTACGCTACCCGCGCCGGCCTCACCATCTCGGTGTGGGACGCTCTCATCCCTGCCGAGAAGCAGGAGCTGCTCGACCGCGCCCAGGCCAACGTCGACCAGATCAACGAGTACTTCGAGGAGGGCTTCATCAACGAGACGGAGCGCCACATCGAAGTCGTTAACGAGTGGACCGCTTGTACCGATAAGGTCGCAGCGCTCATGCTCGACATGTTCGACGAGGAGAACCCGCTGTACATGATGGCCGACTCCGGCGCCCGTGGTTCTAAGACCCAGCTGCGTCAGCTCGGCGGCATGCGTGGCCTGATGGCAGATATGTCCGGCGAGACGATCGACCTTCCCATTAAGGCGAACTTCCGCGAGGGCCTGCTGCCGCTCGAGTACTTCATTTCGACCTACGGCGCCCGTAAGGGCCTGGTCGATACCGCATCCCACACCTCGGACTCTGGCTACCTGACCCGTCGTCTGGTCGACGTGGCCCAGGACGTCATCGTCCGCGAGGAGGACTGCGGTACGCACGAGGGCGTCACCTACAACCTCATCATTCCCGGCACCACCGACCTCAACACTGATCTTGTCGGCCGTTGCTTTATTGAGGACGTCGTGGCTCCCGATGGCACCGTGCTCTTTGAGCAGGACGGCTATATCGAGAAGGTCGCCGACATCCAGAAGATGGTCGATGCGGGCCTTAAGAAGGTCAAGCTTCGCGCGCTGCTCACCTGCCGCTCCAAGTACGGCGTGTGCCAGAAGTGCTACGGCTGGGATCTTTCCACCCGTCGTCCGGTCGCCATCGGTACCGCAGTCGGCATTATTGCCGCCCAGTCCATCGGCGAGCCCGGTACGCAGCTTACGATGCGTACCATTCACTCCGGCGGCGTCGCTGGCGTCGACGATATTACGCAGGGTCTGCCTACGGTCAGCCGTATGTTCGATATCGTCGGCAACGTCAACGAGAAGATCCTGGGTCGCGAGGCCGAGCTGGCTCCGTACTCCGGCCACCTCTCGATTAAGCCCGAGAAGTCCGAGTACGTGCTGACGCTCACCGACTCCGAGGATCACACCCGTGTCCTCGACGAGCGTCGCGTCCCCGCTTCGGTGCGCTTTATGCCCGAGATCGAGGACGGCTGCGAGGTTCGCGCCGGCGACCAGATCACCAAGGGCTTCGTCAACTTCCGCAACCTGCGCAAGCTGACCGACATCGAGTCGACGATGCACACCTTCGTCGAGAGCGTCAAGGACGTCTACACCAGCCAGGGCGTCGACCTGAACGACAAGCACATCGAGGTGCTCGCACGTCAGATGCTGCGTCGCGTTCAGATCACCAACCCCGGCGACTCCAAGTACCTGCTTGGTCAGTACGTCGACCGCTACGAGTTCGCCGACGAGGTCGAGCGCGTTGCCCGTCTGGGCGGTCAGGCTCCCGTGGCTGAGCCCGTCATCTTGGGTACGCTCAAGGTTGCGTCCAACATCGACTCCTGGCTGTCGAGCGCTTCGTTCATCCGTACCGCCGGCGTCCTTACCGAGGCTGCTATTGAGGGCAAGGTCGACCACCTGCTCGACCTTAAGTCCAACGTCATCGTCGGTAAGAAGATCCCGGCTGGTACCGGCCTCAAGCCGTACGCTAACGCCAAGCTGACGTATCGCACGGCCGACGGCTACGTGGACATCGATGGTCCGGCTTCGCCCAACGCCAAGTCACTGCCCGAGTGGGCTCCCGTGGAGCTCAAGGACCTGGACGAGCGGCTCCCACAGCAGCTCGACTGGGCCGGCTACGACGAGTTTGGCGGCGCCGACGGTTCGTTCACCCGCAACGGCCACACCATCTCCGCCGAGAAGGCTCGCCTGTACCTGTTCGACGACCTGGGCGTGTCGCAGCGCTGGACCAACAAGTTCAGCGAGGTCGGCATCGAGACGGTCGGCGACCTGGTTGGCAAGTCCGAGGAGGATCTGCTGCGCATCGATGGCATCGGTGCCAAGGCGATCGAGGAACTCCGTGACGGCCTCGAGGCCCACGACCTGCTCTACATCCTCGAGAACAACGACGACGTTGCCGACGAGGAAGACCTCTCGCAGCTGCTGCAGATGGTCTTTAGCCCCGACGGTCCGGACGACATCCTGCTGGGCACCTCCGCTCCGACGCATCACGCCGATGCCGACGAGGAGCTCCTGGGCGCCCCGATCGACGACAAGAAGGCTTCCGCCAACGGTGCCATCAACGAGGACATGGCTTCCCTCGACGAGCTGCTCAACCAGCTCGTGGACACCGACGACGCCGAAGAGGCCAAGGACAACGACGGGGAGTAATTTCCTAGTACGTTAACCGCCCTTCCAAAGACCCGTTTCCCAACAGGGAAGCGGGTCTTTTTTGTTGAGGAACGTTGCCCTGACGAGCACGTAGGATTTCCGGGACGGGCGGCCCAGGGGTTAAGTTTGTCGCGAGTTCCGCACGAGCCGGAGGCCACTTAATGTGGCCTCCGTGCGAGTCAGGACTGTAGAGCAGCAAACTTAACCCCTGGGCCGCCCGTCCCGGGATCCGCCCTTGCGCACAGGAGGGGATTCCTTTTGTGTAGGCTTTGCGGAAATGTGGCTATTTTAGGATACGCCCGGCGGCGTGGTCTGTTGACGACACAGCTAACGGCACGTATCCTATCGAACTGCGTGTTTCGTAGGGGGATGCTGACCCCTCGATTCAAGCCGTTGCACTTTACAGAAAGCTGGAATCATTCGAGAAGGAGTACGCTTTGCCTACTATTAACCAGCTGGTTCGCCAGGGCCGTCGTTCCGCGCCCAAGAAGTCCAAGAACGCTGCTCTGCAGCACAACTCCCAGAAGCGCGGCGTGTGCACCCGCGTCTTCACCACGAGCCCCAAGAAGCCGAACTCGGCGCTTCGTAAGGTTGCCCGTGTTCGCCTCGTCAACGGCATCGAAGTTACTGCTTACATCCCGGGTGAGGGCCACAACCTGCAGGAGCACTCCATCGTGCTCGTCCGCGGCGGTCGTGTTCGTGACCTCCCTGGTGTCCGTTATCACGTCATCCGTGGCGCCTACGATGCTGCTCCGGTCCAGAACCGTATGCAGGCCCGTTCCAAGTACGGTGCTAAGCGCCCCAAGGCCAAATAAGCCAGATAACGTTTTGATACTTTCGCCGTGTGCCGCCTAAGCGCCGCACGGTAGACACTTAAGGAGATTTCACATGCCGCGTCGTGCAGCAGCTAATCGTCGTGAGGTTCAGCCTGACGCCGTTTACAACAACCGCCTGGTGACTCAGCTCATCAACAAGGTCCTTCTTGACGGCAAGAAGGCCACCGCTGAGCGCATCGTTTACACCGCTTTCGAGATCGTTGCCGAGAAGTCCGAAGGTGGCGACGCTCTCGCTACCTTCAAGAAGGCTATGGACAACGTCAAGCCCACGCTCGAGGTTAAGCCCAAGCGTGTCGGTGGCGCTACCTATCAGGTCCCGATGGAGGTCAACTCCCGTCGTTCCACCGCTCTGGGCATCCGCTGGATCGTCAACTTCTCCCGCGCTCGCAAGGAGAAGACCATGGCTGAGCGTCTCGCAAACGAGATTCTGGACGCTTCCAACGGCCTGGGCGCTTCCGTCAAGAAGCGTGAGGACGTCTTCAAGATGGCCGAGGCCAACCGCGCGTTCTCTCACTATCGTTGGTAAGTTAAGGTAAGGAACTAATATGGCTAAGGCTAAGCACAAGCTTTCCGATACCCGTAACATCGGCATCATGGCCCACATCGATGCCGGTAAGACCACCACGACCGAGCGTATTCTTTACTACACCGGTAAGACCCACAAGATCGGTGAGGTCCATGAGGGCGCTGCCACCATGGACTGGATGGTTCAGGAGCAGGAGCGCGGCGTAACCATTACCTCCGCTGCTACCACGTGCTTCTGGAACAAGGACGGTAAGGACTACCGCATCCAGATCATCGACACCCCGGGCCACGTTGACTTCACCGCCGAGGTCGAGCGCTGCCTGCGCGTCCTCGATGGCGCTGTCGCCGTCTTCGACGCCGTTGCCGGCGTCCAGCCCCAGTCTGAGACCGTTTGGCGTCAGGCTTCTACCTTCAACGTTCCCCGCATCGCCTTCATCAACAAGTATGACCGCGTGGGCGCTGACTTCTTCAACGCTATCGAGACCATGAAGGATCGTCTCGACGCCAACGCCGTGGCCGCTCAGGTCCCGATGGGCGCCGAGGACAATTTCTGGGGCGTCATCGACCTGGTCACCATGACTGCATGGGACTTCAAGGCCGACGAGAAGGGCATGACCTACCCCGAGCCGATGGACGAGATCCCGGCTGAGTTCGCCGACATCGCTGCCACCAAGCGCGAGGAGCTCCTCGACGCCGCTGCCAGCTTTGACGACGAGCTCATGGAGAAGATCCTCATGGAGGAGGACTTCACCGTCGAGGAGCTCAAGGCTGCTCTGCGCAAGGGCGTTCTGGCCAACGAGCTCAACCTCGTCTTTGTGGGCTCCGCCTACAAGAACAAGGGCGTTCAGGAGCTGCTCGACGCTGTCGTCGACTACCTGCCCAGCCCCCTCGACGTTGAGGCCGTCACCGGTACCGATCCGGAAACCGGCGAGGAGATCGTGCGTCATCCCTCCTTCGACGAGCCCTTCTCCGGCCTGGTCTTCAAGATCATGACCGACCCGTTCGTCGGTAAGCTCACCTACGTCCGCGTTTATTCCGGTCGCGCCGAGTCCGGCTCCTACGTGGTCAACGCCTCCAACGGTCAGCGCGAGCGTCTCGGCCGTATCCTCGAGATGAACGCCGCCGAGCGTATCGACCGTGACGACGCTTGCGCCGGTGACATCGTCGCCTGCGTTGGCTTCAAGAACTCCACCACCGGTGACACCCTGTGCGCCGAGGGCAAGGAGATCGTCCTCGAGAAGATCGAGTTCGCTAAGCCCGTTATCGACGTTGCCATCGAGCCCAAGACCAAGGCCGAGCAGGACAAGATGTCCCTGGCTCTGACCAAGCTCGCCGAGGAGGACCCGACCTTCACGGTGTCCACCAACCACGAGACCGGCCAGACCATCATCGCCGGCATGGGCGAGCTGCACCTCGAGATCATCGTTGACCGCCTGCTCCGTGAGTTCAAGGTTGACGCTAACGTCGGTAAGCCCCAGGTTGCCTACCGCGAGACCGCTGGTCACGATGTCGAGAGGGCTGAGGGCAAGTTCGTCCGTCAGTCCGGCGGTCGCGGTCAGTACGGCCACGCCGTCATCAAGCTCGAGAAGATGGAGGAGGGCTTCGGCTACGAGTTCGTCAACGCTATCGTCGGCGGCGTCGTGCCCAAGGAGTACATCCCGTCCATCGACAAGGGCATCCAGGAGGCCCTGAACACCGGTGTTATCGCCGGCTTCCCGGTCCTCGACGTTAAGGTCACCCTGTTCGACGGTTCTTACCACGAGGTCGACTCCTCCGAGGCCGCCTTCAAGATCGCCGGTTCCATGGCTATCAAGGACGCCCTCAAGAAGTCCGATCCGCAGCTGCTCGAGCCGATCATGGCTGTCGAGGTCGAGACCCCCGAGCAGTACATGGGCGACGTTATGGGCAACCTCTCCGGTCGCCGCGGCAAGATCGAGGGCATGGAGGATCGCAAGAACACCAAGCTCATCCGTGCCAAGGTGCCGCTGGGCGAGATGTTCGGTTACGCTACCGACCTTCGCTCCCAGACCCAGGGCCGTGCATCCTACACGATGCAGTTCGACTCTTATGAGCCTGCGCCCAAGTCCATCGTGGACGAGGTCATGAGCAAGAACGCCTAAGTTCGAGCTCCCTGTTACGTAATCCGCGAGAACATCTCTCGCACTCTTTGGAGGTTTAAGTTGGCTACCCAGAAGATCCGCATTCGCCTCAAGGGCTATGATCACGAGGTCGTCGATCAGTCCGCGAAGCTCATTGTCGAGACCGCTCAGAAGACCGGCGCTCGCGTTTCCGGTCCTGTCCCCCTGCCCACCGAGCGCAACCTGTACACGGTCATCCGCTCGCCGCACAAGGACAAGGACTCCCGCGAGCAGTTCGAGATGCGCACCCACAAGCGCCTCATCGACATCCTCGACCCCACCTCGGGCACCGTTGATTCGCTCATGCGTCTCGATCTCCCCGCTGGCGTCGACATCGACATCAAGCTCTAAGCTTTTTGCTCGATAGTGCGATTTGTAAGGCCGCAGCCCTAAGGGTTGCGGCCTTTTTTGTATCGATGGGGTAAAGGGTCTACACTACTGAGCTATTCGACAAACGGGTGTATGAGTAAAACTGTTGGGGGCAGATATAGATGGTCGAGTGGATCGTTCGTCGTGCGCAGGGCGACCGTGCGCGCGTGGGCACGTTGGCGGGCGTGGTGTGTATTCTCGCCAATGTGGCGCTATGCGCTGCGAAAGGTGCAATCGGCGTGCTGTCGGGATCGGTTTCGATTGTGGCGGACGCCATGAACAACCTGTCCGACGCCAGCTCAAACATCGTGAGCGTGCTTGGCTTTAAGCTGGCGGGCAAGCCGGCAGACCCCGAGCACCCTTACGGCCATGGCCGCTACGAGTATCTCTCGGGTCCGGTCGTGGCGGCGCTCGTGCTGCTCATCGGCCTCGAACTGGTGAAGTCCTCGTTCGAGCGCATCGTCCACCCCGAACCCGTCGAGTTCTCGCTTGCCCTGGTGGCAGTCTTGGCGCTTTCGATGGTTGTTAAACTGTGGATGGCGGCTCTCAACCAAAAGCTCGGTGACCGTATTGAGTCTGAGACGCTGCATGCGACCGCGCAGGATTCCAAGAACGATGTCCTTGCCACAGGCGCCGTGTTAGCGTGCGCAATTGTTTCGCAGGTGACGCATATCAATCTTGATGCTTGGGTCGGCCTTGCCGTTGGCGCCTATATTGGCTGGAGCGGTTTTGAGCTCATCCAGGATACGGTGAGCCCGCTTTTGGGTCAGGCGCCCGATCCCAAGCTGGTCGAACATATTCGCGGCAAGATCATGAGCTACCCTGGCGTTTTGGGCGTTCATGACCTAATGGTTCACGACTACGGTCCGGGCAGGAAGTTCGCAAGCGCTCACGCCGAGATGGCGGCCGAGGCCAGCCCGCTGGAAAGTCATGACACGCTCGATAACATTGAACAGGCATTTAGGGACGAAGACGACATGATTGTCACGCTTCACTACGATCCCATCGTGACCGATGACCCCAAGGTGGCGAGCATGCGCTTGCGCATTCACGCCATGGCCCAACAGATCGATAGCCGCCTTTCGATTCATGACCTGCGCTGTGTGCCGGGTCCTACGCACACCAACGTGATCTTTGACTGCGTGCGTCCCTCGGATTTGGGCATGGGGGCCGATGAGCTCAAGCACGCGTTGGCCCAGAGGGTCGAATCGGAATATCCCAAGTCGATTGCCAAGATTACGATCGACGAGGACTACGTAGGGCATACCCACGAGTAGGTCTGCGCCGGCAAAGCACGTTATACAGAAGGGGAGAATATGAAGAGGCTGTATCTGCTCCGCCACGGCCAGACGGAATTCAACGTAAAAAAGCTCGTCCAGGGTCGCTGTGATTCACCGCTTACCGATTTGGGCCGTCAACAGGCCCAAGCGGCAGCCGAATGGCTCAAAGCCCACGGCGTCGTCCCCGACAAAGTGGTCTCATCGCCTTTAGGCCGAGCCATGGACACGGCAAGTCTCGTCGCATGCGAGATCCTCGGTCCGGATGCTACTGTCGAGCCCTGCGAAGGCATCATCGAGCGCGGCTATGGGACCTTTGAGGAAGGCCCGCACGACGCATTGCCTACCGACGTTTGGGATCCGGGCGAGGATTTGGTCCCCTTCGGAGGAGAAGGAAGCCGCGCGCTGCAAGAACGCATGGTAGCCACCCTCACCAATCTCATGGGCGCCGAGGGCATCGAAACCCTCCTAGCAGTAAGCCACGGCAGCGCCAGCCGCCAATTCATCAAGGCTGCAGCCCCAGAGGGTTTCGAGCTCCCAGCAAAACTCCCCAACTGCGCCATCATGATCTTCGATTTCGACGATGCGCGAGAAGAGGACGATACGCCCCAATGCAAGTTCACCTTGCAGCAAATTGTGGATCCCCAACAATGTCATTAGCTGAGTGAGCAGAGTTAAGCAGACATCAACGTGTCGTTCCCAGTGTGCGGCGGAGGGGGCGGGCCTGAGACATATTAAGGTTGTCGCGAGTTCCGCACGAACAGGAGAGCACTTAATGTGCTCTCCGTCGTGAGCAGGACTGTAGAGCAGCAACCTTAATATGTCTCAGGCCCGCCCCCTCCGCCGCACACTGGGAACGTGCCACGCACTTTACCTGCGTAAACAATGTGAGTGAAATATGAATCTCGATGGATACGCCCGCAGCCGTGTATACTAAACAGCTGTGTGAAACCAGGGGAGTATTCTGGCTGGACAAAATGCCTGCTTAATAGGGTTGTCAGGTAGTTCGGACGCAATACAAGGCTGGGGAGCACGTCGTGTAAGTAGTGGTCCTCTAGGGGCGTACGCTCGGTGGTGTACGCATTGTCCCAAGACCACGCGAGAGTTGGGATCATATCTTGATCAGCATGATTCTCGGCCGCAAGATTGGCATGACCCAGGTTTGGGACGAGAACGACAACGTCGTTCCCGTCACGGTCATCCAGGCTGGCCCCTGCGCTGTCTCGCAGGTTAAAACTCAGGCAACCGACGGCTATGACGCCGTCCAGATCGGTTTCGGCGACATCAAGGCCAAGAACGTGAACAAGCCCATGGCTGGTCACTTCGCCAAGGCCGGCGTCGAGCCTGTCCGCTTCCTTCGTGAGGTCCGCGTCGAGAACGGCGAGGAGCACAAGGTCGGCGAGGTCGTCACCGTCGCTGATTTCGCTGATGTCGAGAAGGTCGACGTCATCGGTACCTCCAAGGGTAAGGGCTTCCAGGGTCGCATCAAGCGCTGGGGTCAGCGCCGCGGTCCTATGACGCATGGTTCTCACTTCCAGCGTCACCCCGGTTCTATCGGTCAGTGCGCCTATCCTGCGCGCGTCCTCAAGGGCGTCAAGATGGCCGGCCACATGGGTAACGAGCGCGTTACCGTCAAGAACCTTTCCGTTGTCCGCATCGATGCCGAGCAGAACCTCATCTTGGTCAAGGGCGCTGTCCCGGGTGCCAAGAATGGTCTCGTCGCCATCCGTATGGCCTAAGGGCCCAGCCCATTTAGCCCAGCGTCATACCAAGGAGAACACTTAAATGGCAAAGTTTGAAGTAAAGAACAGCGAGGGCAAGAAGGTCGCCGAGGCCGAGCTCGCCGCTGAGGTGTACGGCATCGAGCCGAACATCCACGTTATGCACCACATCGTCAAGTGCCAGATGGCCTCTTGGCGTCAGGGCACCCAGTCCGCTAAGGGCCGCTCTGAGGTTTCCGGTGGCGGCAAGAAGCCTTGGCGTCAGAAGGGCACCGGTCGTGCCCGCCAGGGTTCCATCCGTGCTGCCCAGTGGCGTCACGGTGGCGTTGTCTTCGCCCCCAAGCCCCGTTCCTACGCTAAGCGTATGAACAACAAGGAGGTCAAGCTGGCTATGCGCTCTGCGCTGTCCGCCAAGCTGGCCGATGGCGAGCTCGTGCTCGTCGACGACTACGGCTTCGAGAAGCCTTCCACCAAGGCTGCCGTTGCCATGCTCAAGGCTCTTGGCCTTGAGGGCAAGCGTCTGACCATCATCGTTCGCGATGAGGACGTCAACGCCTACCTGTCGTTCCGCAACATTCCCAAGACGTTCATCATCACTGCCGACGAGGCCAACACCTATGATCTCGTCAACAACAACGCTGTGCTGATGCCCGCCGACATCGCCGCTCACTTCGGGGAGGTGCTTGCATAAATGACCGCCCACGAGATCATCATCCGTCCGATCGTGTCCGAGCGTTCCTTCTCCGGCATGGAGCAGAACAAGTACACGTTCGAGGTCGCCAAGGATGCTAACAAGTATCAGATCAAGGACGCTGTCGAGGAGATCTTCGGCGTCAAGGTCGTTCGCGTGAACACCCTGACGGTCAAGCCCAAGACCAAGCGCGTGCGCTATGTCGCCGGCAAGACCCGTTCTTGGAAGAAGGCCATCGTTACGCTGGCCGAGGGCGACACCATCGAGGTCTTTGGCAACCAGGCCTAAGACTCGCTGCTGTTGAGTGAGCTCATGCCTCCCAAATAGGGGAGGCGAGAGCTCAAGGTTTTGGGCGTATAAAATGGACACGCCCGGAACCGTGTATACGTCCGGTGTCATCGCACCCGAGGCAGAACCTCGAATCCCTGTCTGCGATGGCTAACGGATACCTATTGAAAGGGATTGTAATGGCTGTAAAGCACCTTAAGCCGACCTCCGCTGGTAGGCGTTGGCAGACGATCTCCGACTTCTCCGAGATCACCTGCACCAAGCCCGAGAAGTCTCTTCTCGAGCCCCTGCCCAAGAAGGCCGGTCGTAACAACAACGGCCGCATCACCACCCGCCACCAGGGCGGCGGCGTGAAGCGTCGTTACCGCGTGATCGACTTCAAGCGCAACAAGGACGGCGTGCCCGCCAAGGTTGCCACGATCGAGTACGATCCGAACCGTTCCGCTCGCATCGCTCTGCTGCACTATGCTGACGGTGAGAAGCGCTACATCCTGGCCCCCAAGGGCCTCGAGGTCGGTCAGACCGTCATGTCCGGTTCTGACGCCGACATCAAGCCGGGCAACGCTCTGCCCCTCGCCGACATCCCCGTCGGTACGCTCATCCACGCCGTCGAGTTCCAGCCGGGCAAGGGCGCCGCTATCGCCCGTTCCGCCGGTAACTCCTGCCAGCTGATGGGTAAGGAGGGCAAGTACGCCATCGTCCGTATGCCTTCCTCCGAGATGCGCCGCATCCTCGTTACCTGCCGCGCCACCGTCGGTGAGGTCGGCAACGCTGATCACGCCAACATCGTCATCGGCAAGGCCGGCCGTAAGCGTCACATGAACGTGCGCCCGACCGTCCGCGGTACCGTTATGAACCCTGTCGACCACCCGCACGGCGGTGGCGAGGGCAAGAACCACACCTCTGGTCGTCCCTCTGTTACCCCCTGGGGTAAGCCGACGAAGGGCCTTCGTACGCGCAAGAAGAAGAAGGTCTCGAACCAGCACATCATTCGTCGCCGTAGGAAGTAATTTCGGATACCGAGTTTTAGGAGAAAGCACTTATGAGCAGAAGTCTCAAAAAGGGCCCGTTCGTGGAGACTCGCCTTCTCTCGCGTATCACCGCGATGAACGAGGCTGGCAAGAAGGACGTCGTGAAGACTTGGTCCCGCGCGTCCACCATCTTCCCCGAGATGGTTGGTCACACCATCGCCGTCCACGACGGCCGCAAGCATGTGCCCGTGTATGTTACCGAGTCCATGGTTGGTCACAAGCTCGGCGAGTTCGCGCCGACTCGTACGTTCCGTGGCCACAAGGCCAAATAGGGGGTTAACCGTAAATGGCAACTAAGTCTATTGAAACTGAGGCCACCGAGGTTCGCGCCGTCGCTAAGTACGTGCGTGTTTCCCCCAGCAAGGCCCGCCTGGTGGTCGATCTGATCCGCCGCAAGCCTGTCGCTCAGGCCTTCGACATCCTCCACTTCTGCGACCGCGCCGTCGCCGTGGATGTCGAGAAGGTTCTCCGTTCCGCCGTTGCGAACGCCGAGAACAACAACGGTCTGCGTGCCGACAACCTGGTTGTCGCTGCTGCCTATGTTGACGAGGGTCCGACGCTTAAGCGCATCCGTCCCCGCGCCAAGGGTTCCGCTTCTCGCATTCTGAAGCGTACTTCCCACATCACCGTCGTCGTTGCTCCTCGAAAGGAGGCGTAAAGCTGTATGGGTCAGAAAGTCTACCCCACCGGCTTCCGTCTTGGCATCACCGAGAACTGGCGCTCCCGCTGGTTCGCAGAGAAGGATTACGCTAAGACCCTCGGTAACGATCTCGAGATCCGCAAGTACCTCGAGAAGCGTCTCTCCCGCGCAGCTGTCTCCCGCGTCGAGATCGAGCGCGCTGGCGACAAGGTGAAGGTCATCATCTTCACCGCTCGCCCCGGCGTTGTCATCGGTAAGAAGGGTGCCGAGATCGATACCCTCCGCACCGAGCTCGAGAAGGTCGCTGGCGTCTCCAAGGGCCAGCTCTCCGTCGACGTTGTCGAGATCAAGCGCCCCGAGCTCGACGCCAACCTCGTTGCTCAGTCCATCGCTGAGCAGCTCGAGGGCCGCGTTGCCTTCCGTCGCGCTATGCGCAAGGCTGTCCAGTCCGCCCGCAAGGCCGGCGCCAAGGGCATCCGTATCCAGTGCTCCGGTCGTCTCGGCGGTGCCGAGATGGGCCGTCGTGAGTGGTACCGTGAGGGTCGCGTGCCTCTGCACACCCTCCGTGCCAAGATCGACTACGGCACGGCTGTCGCCAGCACCACCATGGGTGCCTGCGGCGTGAAGGTCTGGATCTACCTGGGCGAGAAGCTCCCGGGCCAGCCTGTTCCCAACCCTGCACTCGAGGGCTCTTCCCGTCCTCGTCGTCGTAACTCCGAGAGGAGGGGTCAGTAGTGCTTGCCCCTAAGCGTATTCTTCACCGCAAGGTGCAGCGTGGCTCCATGAAGGGCCAGGCCAAGGGTAATACCGAGCTGCATTTCGGCGAGTTTGGTATCCAGGCTCTCGAGGCCCATTGGATCACCAACCGTCAGATCGAGGCCGCTCGTATTGCCATGACCCGCTACATGAAGCGTGGCGGTCGTGTCTACATCACGATCTTCCCCGATAAGCCCATCACCAAGAAGCCTGCCGAGACTCGCATGGGTTCTGGTAAGGGTAACCCCGAGGAGTGGGTGGCCGTCGTCAAGCCCGGCCGCATCATGTTCGAGGTCAAGGGTGTTCCCGAGGAGGTCGCTCGCGAGGCTCTGCGTCTTGCGCAGCACAAGCTCCCCATCAAGACCAAGATCGTTGCTGCCAAGAACGCCGAGCAGCGCATCGAGAAGGAGATGGCTGAGGAGGCCGCTCTCGAGACCAAGTGGGCTGCTGAGGACGCCGCCGCCGCCAAGGAGGAGAACTAATGAAGCCCGCAGAGATTCGTGAGCTCTCGGACGCTCAGCTCGTTGAGAAGCTGAAGGAAATGCGCGCCGAGCTCTTTAACCTTCGTTTCCAGATGGCCACCAGCCAGCTGGACAACACCGCTCGCGTCAACACCGTGAAGAAGGACATCGCTCGCGTCCTCACGGAGCAGCGCGCCCGCGAGATCGCAGCGGAGAAGTCCGCTGTCGCCGAGTAGGACCTAAGGAGAGAACATGACTGATTCGCGTAACTCGCGTAAGGTCCGTACGGGTGTCGTTACCTCCGTCTCCGGTGCCAAGACCATCGTTGTCACCATCACCGAGCGCAAGCGTCACCCCAAGTACGGCAAGATGATGACCAGCTCCAAGAAGTTGCACGCTCACGACGAGGAGTGCACGGCTGGCGTGGGCGACACCGTCCGCGTTATGGAGACCCGTCCTATGTCCAAGATGAAGCGTTGGCGCCTCATCGAGGTCGTCGAGCGCGCTAAATAAGCAGTCGCTCTTACGACTTGTACGTTTCCGAAGATGTGCGTATGCCTGGCTTGCATACCACGGGCCGCATAAAGGCTGCGCACCTCTCTTCGGTTCTTAGTTCGGAGGAACATCTACCATGATTCAGATGCAAACCATGCTGAACGTCGCCGACAACTCCGGCGCTCGCAAGATTCGCTGCATCAAGGTGCTTGGCGGTTCCAAGCGTCGTTATGCAGGCATCGGCGATGTGTTCATCGGTGCTGTCCAGGAGGCTACCCCTGGCGCCAACGTCAAGAAGAAGGACGTTGTCCGTTGCGTCGTCGTTCGCACCGTTAAGGAGATCCGCCGCAAGGATGGCTCCTACATTCGCTTTGATGATAACGCCTGCGTTGTCATCAACAACGATGGTTCGCCCGTCGGCACCCGTATCTTCGGGCCCGTCGCTCGCGAGCTTCGTGACAAGAAGTACATGAAGATCGTCTCGCTCGCTCCCGAGACCCTGTAGTTAGGGGAGATATATGTATATCAAGAAGGGCGATAAGGTCCAGGTTCTCTCTGGTAAGGATCGCGGCAAGCAGGGCGTTGTCCTGCGTGCTCTCCCTGCCGAGAACAAGGTCGTTGTCGAGGGCGTTTCGGTCGTCAAGAAGGCCGTCAAGCCCAACGCTGCCAACCAGCAGGGCGGCATCGTTTCGCAGGAGGCTCCTATCGATGCCTCCAACGTCAATCTCGTTTGCCCCGAGTGCGGTAAGGTTACCCGCGTCGGTCACGAGAAGGACGGCAAGAACAAGCTGCGCGTCTGCAAGAAGTGCGGCCACAAGTTCTAAGCTGCCCGCAACATCTAAGTTGCTAGCAAAGGCCCGGATGCCACGGCACCCGGGCCTTTTTCTATCCCTACTCATTGGGGACAGACTTAAATGAGTGGTTACTCATTGGGGACAGACATAAATGACTAGTCGTTGGGGACGTTCTTAAACGGCTAGTTGATGGGGACAGTCTTGCCACGAAAGCGTCGTACGGGAACGCCCCCAGGTTTCGGCAGCCTGGGACAGTCCCTATGTGCCGACAGTTAGGGATGGTCTTTTGATGTCTGATGCCCCTAGGGGGCAGAGTAAGACAGCCTGCTTTCCTTTAGGGGTTTTGGTGTCCCGCTTTTTTATGCATCATAACGATCGATGCATGCGTATTTACGCACAGAGTCTTGCGCGATAATGCGCATAGCCGCGCAAATATCTGCTAATTATGGTCTAATAATAACCGATAAACAAATAAACACGCAAATACAAGCAAATGCGTGCAAATTTGTGCGAATATAAGGCTGTTGGAAATGAAGAACTTCCGATGACTCAGGAGGCACATAATGACAGATTCCAAACAGGCTCCGCTCGACGCCGAAGCCGCCGCTAAGGCGGCGTTTGCCTCGGTCCAAGATCAGCCGTTCCCTAACGACATCTTTACGGCTCCCGAGCTTCGTTGGGCTGTGATCGGCTGCGGCGTTATCGCCAACCAGATGGCCCAGTCTCTCGCCCTTGCCGGCCGCAAGCTTGCGGGCGTCGCCAACCGTACGCTTTCCAAGGCCCAGGCTTTTGCCGAGCAGTATGGCGTCGAGAAGGTGTACGAGACGGTTGAGGACCTCTACGCCGATCCCGACATCGACGCCGTTTATATCACCACGCCGCATAACACGCATATCACCTACCTGCGCGCCGCTCTGGCAGCTGGCAAGCACGTGCTTTGCGAAAAGGCCATCACCCTCAACTCCGCCGAGCTCGACGAGGCACGTGCCATTGCCGACGAGCATAACGTGGTCCTTATGGACGCCACCACGGTGCTCCACATGCCCTTGTATCGGGAGCTGCGCCGCCGCATGGATGCCGGCGAGTTTGGCCGCATGAACCTCGCTCAGCTCAACTTTGGCAGCTACAAGGAATACGGCGACCTGACCAACCGTTTCTACAATCGCAACCTTGCCGGCGGTGCCATGCTCGATATTGGCGTGTATGCCCTGTCCGTCATGCGCCTCTTTATGGCAAGCCAGCCTGTTGAGGTCGTTTCGCTCGGCAACACCTGTGAGACCGGCGTTGACGTTGCGGGCGGCATCGTCTGCCGTAATGCCGAGCAGCAGCTGGGCGTGGTGAGCCTTACGCTCCACTCCAAGCAGCCCAAGCGCTCGGTCATCAGCTTTGACAAGTGCTATATCGAGGTCAACGAGTATCCCCGCGCCGATCACGCGACCATCGTGTGGACTGCAGACGGCCACCGTGAGGAGGTCCACACCGGCACCGAGGCTTACGCCCTGTGCTACGAGATGGCCGACCTGGAGAAGGCCGTTGCCGGCGATGATTCGAAGCGCGAGCTTCTGGATTACGCTTCTGATGTTATGGAGCTTATGACCAAGCTCCGCGCCGACTGGGGAGTCGTGTACCCCGAGGAGGAGTAAGCGATGCTTGCGGAGGATAGGCTCAACGCGATCGTGTCGATGGTCCAGCAGGCTGGCTCGGTTACTGTGCAAGAGCTTGCCGATACCCTGGGCGTAACGGCGTCTACCATTCGGCGCGACCTGCAGACGCTCGATCGAGCACACCGTATCGCCAAGGTCCACGGCGGAGCGACGAGTCTTGAGCGCGCGCACGTGACGCGCGACCTAACGCTCAATGAGCGCAGCGACCTCCATAACGACGATAAGGAGCGTATCTGCGCCCGCGCCGCGGCGCTGGTGGAGCCCGAGAGCTTTGTATACATCGACTCGGGCTCGACGACGCTCAAGCTCATCGAGCATCTTCCACACCTTGAAGATGTCACCTATGTGACCGATTCCGTGCTCCATGCTCAGCACCTCGCTTTGCGCGGCATGCGTACCGTGGTGCTGGGCGGCGAGCTCAAGCCCGAGACCGAAGCACTCGTTGGCCCCGATGCCTTGGCAACCTTAGACCGCTACAACTTCAACTGTGGCTTTTGGGGTTCTAACGGCATTGCCGCCGAGCAGGGCTTCACGGCGCCCGATATCGAGGAAGCGCAAGTAAAGCGCATCTCGATGCGCCATACGGCCAAGCGCTTTGTAATCTCGGACGCCAGTAAATTTGGCATGGTGGCGCCCGTCAAGTTCGCAGATTTTCGCGACGCAACGATTATTACCGCAGGCGAGGTGCCCGCCAAGTACCGGGCAATGGACAACGTCATCACGGTCTAGCGACGGGACAAATCCAAAACCATCACAAAGGTGCCTGTCCCCATTGTGGTGGTTCGTAACGAAAACCGAGTAGTTTTCTCAATAGAAAAGCGGCAACGTCCATCACAGGCGTTGCCGCTTTCGTTGTCCGCCGGTTTGTCTAAGTCTGTAACAACTGGACCCTTAAAAGTGGGTTAGATGTTACAGATTGAGATACTTCCGAACCGCACCATCCCTTTGTCTCAATCTGTAACATCTGGGACCGATTTTGCCGAGTTATTGTTACAGATCGAGATTTTCCCTTGAGGGGGATTTGAATGTCTCGATCTGTAACAGATAGACCGGAAAATGGGTTCTAACTGTTACAGATCGAGATGTTTTGGGGCCGCGGCTGAGCCATCGTGGCGGCTTGACGTTTGCCCAGATAAAACCTGCCAAAATAAACCTGTCCCTTTTTGGCAGGTTTTAGGGCTCCCAGGGGCAGGGGGCTTCGATGTAGATGTGCTCGCCGGTTACGGGATGGGTAAAGGATACGCTGTGGGCGTGGAGCATGAGGCCACAGGGGCGCGGCGTTCCGTACAGGTCGTCGCCAACCAGGGGATGATGCTCGCTTGCCAGGTGCACGCGGATCTGGTGTTTGCGGCCCGTGAGCAGCTCAACATCGATATACGAACGGGTGGGCAGGCCTCGACGGCTCTTAAGGCGCTTGAGCACCTTGACGCGCGTCTGAGACGGCTTGCCGCTGGCGCCGACGCGCATCTTGCGGCTATCGTGGCGGTCGCGGGCGATGGGCTTGTCGATGAGCTTTTCGTTCCAGTCGATCTTGCCCTCGGCGAGCGCCAGATAGTGCTTTTCGAAGGCGTGGTCGATGACCATCTGGTCAAAGGCGGGCTGCGTCTGCTTGTCGAGCGAGAACAGCACCACGCCGGTAGTGTCGCGGTCCAAGCGGTTGAGCGGCTGCATGTCGGTCGCGGCAAAGCCGTCGCCCATCGCCAGCAAAAGGTCGCTGGCATAGTCGGTAAGCGTGCGCTCGCCGGTGCCGTCGCCGTGGACGATCATGCCGGCGGGCTTATCGATGGCCATGAGCCAGGCGTCGCAGTAGAGGACTTGAGGTTCTTCGTTCACGTGTAAGCCTTTCGGTTAGCTAATTCCCACAAACATGCAGCCCGAAGTGGCGCCGCGCAGGCGGGCGGCGGGCTTACGGCCGGCCTGCGCGGCCTCGACGGCGCGACGGACGCGTGCGACGGCGCGGCCAATCTCATTGGCCTCGAGCAGGGTTCCGTCGACCATGAGACGGCGCACGCCGGCGTCGAGCAGCTGTGGAACCTGCGGTGTGAGGTCGATGGGGTAGGCGTCGTACAGCCGCGAGCGGCCGTGGATGTCGGTACGCACCGGCATGACCTTGCCGTCGATATTCTTGAGCGACAGCTTGCGGGCGCGCAGGCGGCAGTTGGCGCAATCGTGGATGCAGCCATTGGCCACCTGCAGGATGCAGTGCTCGCTCGTCATAACGCGCGGGCGGCCGAAAACGGTGATGCCCAGGGCCGCGGGCGCGGAGGTACCAAGCGAGATAATCTCGTCGAGCGTGATCTCGGGCGAGAGCCAAAACGCCCCGGCTCCGCGCTCGGCGAGTGCCTCCATGCAAGGCGTGTTGTGCACGGGCAGGCAAGAGCGAATCTCGGCCGTGGCACCAACCTGGGCGGCCAGGGCAAGCTCAGAGATGTTGCCAATAGCGACCGTGGCACCGGCAACAACCCACGGGTCGACGCGCGCGTGGTCGACGGCGCGGCAGACCTCATCGAGCACGGGGACAATACCCTGCTCAAACGCATCGGCGGGGGAGAGCTCGGCCGCATCGAGCGCGTCGGTGGTCATGTAGATGCGCGCGGCTCCCTCCGCGCGCGCTGCCTCGGCGGCGTCGAGCGAGGTGACGGTGGCGCAGATCTGAGGCTCATCGCGGTAGTGCTCGGGCGCGGGGCGGGAATCACTGGTGACAATCGCCGGCAGCTCGAGCGTGTGGGCGCGCTCCTCGTAAGGCGCCAGAATGGCCTCCTCGAGCGCCTTGCAAGCGGCGGCGCGCACCTTGTGCACAGCGGAGAAGCCCATGCCACAGCCCTCATCGAGCGCCACGTCAAAGCTCGCGGCCTCAAAGGGCGAGGAGCCCATGCGGCCCACGTGCTCCACCAGATCGGACGCCTCAACCGCGCGGGTCTTGGCGGCCTCGACGGTAAAGCCGGTGGCGGTGGCGGTGAGCGTGGGGTCGTCGCAGCAGGTGAGCGTGACGGTAAACGGCTCGCCCAGACGCGCCACGACGGACACGTCTACGGCGCGGCGGCGTAGCACGTCGCGCTTGAGCGCAGCGCCGGCAGCGTCAATGGCGCGCTGGCTGCGAATCACACGCACGCGGCAGCCCTCGGGCATACTACGGGGCACGCGGCACTCGATGATGTCGCCGGCGGCGGCATCATCGGTAGCGATAGTGGTCAGGAATTGGTCGAACTCATCGTCGTGGCGAAGTTCCAACAGGTCGCCCTTGCCCACGGGCTCAAACAGCTCAATGCGGGCGATGGCGGCGCGGCGACGACGGTCGTCGGGTTTGAGCCCGCGCACGTCGCGGTTGGCCAGACGGCTGCCCAGCACCGTGCCCACAATCTGGCCGCGGTTGTTGGAGCGCTCGTAACTCATCATCTCGTCGCCCGAGGTGCCGTCCTGATAGGCGTGCGTAAAGTCGCGGTTAAAGCAGCGCTTGAGTTGGCGCTGGCGAGCGGCGTCCTCGTCCTTATCTACGACGGCCCCGGCCAGCATGTCATCGATCTGATGACGATACACATCGACGATGGAGTACACGTAATCGGGCGCCTTCATACGGCCCTCGAGCTTGAGCGATGCGGCGCCGGCGTCATACAGGCGGCGAACAAGCTGCGAGGTGTTGGTATCGCGCGGGCATAGCGCGCGCTCGCGACCGGCGGGGGAGAGCGTGCGGCCGTTCTCGTCGATCAGCTCGTAGGGCAGACGGCAGGGCTGAGCGCACATGCCGCGGTTGGCCGAGCGGCCCGCCATGGCAAAGCTCGAGAGCAGGCACAGGCCCGAGTAGCAAAAGCAGATGGCGCCGTGGCTAAAGACCTCCAGGTCAACGTCGGGCGCGGCGTCGTGGATGGCGGCGATCTCGTCGATGGAAAGCTCGCGCGAGAGGGTCACGCGGTCGGCGCCCTGCTCGCGGCACCAGATGGTTCCACGGTCATCGTGGATGTTCGCCTGGGTCGAGATATGGGTTTCGATGCCGGGCATGGTGCGCTTGACCTCAAAGAACAGGCCCCAGTCCTGGATGATAAAAGCGTCGGCGCCCAGCGTGGAGCAGCGGTGGATGAGCTGCAGCGCATCGCTCATCTCGGACTGCTTGATGACGATGTTGACCGTGACGTAGACGCGCGAGCCGGCCAGGTGCGCGGCGCGGCAGGCCTGTTCAAAGGCCTCATCGGTAAAGTTGGTGGCCTTGCGGCGGGCGTTGAAGCTGCCCATGCCACAGTAGATGGCGTCTGCCCCGGCGGCGAGCGCGGCGGCAAAGGGCTCCGGGCCTCCGGCGGGGGCCAGAAGCTCGGGCCTGCGGTTGGTGGTTCGGCTGGCGGTTGCGGTCATATCCTGCCTTTCAAAATGCTCAGATATTCAAAAGTATAGTGGCACCGTCGCGATGGGCGATGCCCGCAGTCTAAGCAGGACAAAGTCTTCAGTAGCCTGGGCTGGCTGACCCGGTGGAGAACCGTTCGGCGGTTCGGGGAAACCGTTGGGCGATAAAATATTATCGCAATCTGATAATTATCTTGCATCGGGCAAAATCATCCCCTACTATCCCAATCAAGCGCGGTGTTCAGACCGAACTGTGCCTCCCGGTGCGAACGCCGCGCTCACGCTCTCTATTTGATCGTAAGGAGAAAAACATGAGCAAGACCGTCGTGTCTTCCGATAACGCGCCCGCAGCCATCGGCCCGTATTCTCCCGGTATCCAGTCCGGCAACATGGTGTTCCTGTCCGGCCAGCTGGGCATCGATCCCGCGACCGGCAAGCTGCCCGAGGGCATCGAGGCCCAGGCCAAGCAGTCCCTCGCCAACGTCGAAGCCCTGCTGACCGCTGCCGGCGCTACGTTTGCCGATGTCGTCAAGACCACGGTCTACCTGGCTGACATCGCCGACTTTGCCGCCGTGAACGAGATTTATGCCTCCAAGTTTGAGGCCCCATTCCCCGCGCGCAGCGCTTTCCAGGTTGCCGCTCTTCCGGCTGGCGGTCTGGTCGAGATCGAGGTCGTCGCCGCTCTCTAAAGCGTTGGCAACAACTAAACATGACATGCAAAAAGACCCTGCAGTGCGTGTGAGCTGCAGGGTCTTTTGTCACGTGACGGATCGCTTGCGGAGCCACCAAGGGCAGTCTTTTGGAACGGGGCCATTTTAGCTACCCCTATATGCAGGATTGATTTTACTTGCGGCTCATCGAAATCGTGGGCAGAGGGAGGGTAGCTAAAATAGCCCCGTCCCAAAAAGACTGCCCGCGCTCCATTTTGCTCGTTAGCCTTCCTTGCGAACTTTTTGCAGGTAGCGGTAGACGCTGGGCTCCGAGATGCCCAGCGAGGTGGCAGCGCAGGCAACAGCGCCCTTGAGCATAAATACGCCGTTGCCGTTAAGGTGGCGAATAACGTCCACGCGATCGGCCTGCCCAAGCGAGGCGACATCCTGGCCGCGGCTTTCGAGCAATTCGGAAATGCTGTGGTCGATGAGCTCCTGTGTAGACTCCGAAAGAATTTCGACCTCGATAGACGCGGGCTCCGCCTGCCTTGGCGCAGCGTCGAAGCAGGCCATGAGCTGCTGAGCCATGGCGTTGATGGAGCGTACCGTGGAAAGATCGGTGTTGACGCAGAGCATGCCGACGATCTCGTTATCCTCGCGAATAAAGTACGTTGCGGATTCCAACGTCTTGCCACCGGCACCACGTCCCTCGTAGCCCGTAATAAACGGCAGGTCGCGATACTTGGGATCTTGCATGATCTTGAGTGCCAGATCGGTGGCGGGACCGCCGACCTTGCGGCCGCTCACGATGCCGTTGCGGATATCGACGATGGCGTGGTCGGGATCCGAGAAATCGTGCAGCACGATTTCGCTGTTTTTGCCGAGTATCTGCTCCAGGAAATCGACCATCGGCAAAAAGCGACGTACAGTCTCGTTCACGGGCAACTCCTTTGGATGAAATCGGAGGTTTCATAACAATTTTTTCTCATGGTAACACGGTGTCTATCGACTCGTATATTCGCAGGTACATTGCGTAATACAGACGAACGGTAGGATTTTGGCGGTAAGCGGTCGACCAAAAGAAAAGTTAGATGTTATTTTGACCAGACACTTTCCTGACCTGCGGAAATGCGTTGTCTCAGCTAAAAAATAGTCTGATAACAAAAAATTATTATTGAGAATGAGAAAATTCTTTAATACGATATTCACCGAAGGCACAACCTCAACCCCGCACTGCGTCACAATAGAGCGCTAGATGCGAAAACAACTACTTCGAGGATTGGTGGTCAAATGGCCCAGGAGACGGTTACGAACGGCACTGAAGCCCTGTTCACTCGCGAAGGCATGCCGCCCGTTAAGGAAATGATTCCGTGTGCCCTTCAGCACGTACTGGCATCGTTTGCCGGCATCATTACCCCGGCGGTCATCATGGCCGGCGTCTACGGCTTTAACAGCCAGCAGAGCACCGACATCATTCAGGTGGCGCTCATTCTTTCGGCAATCGACACGGCCCTTCAGGCCTTCGCTCCTTTCCGCCGCATCGGCGGCGGCCTGCCCATCGTCATGGGCGTCTCGTTCGCGTTCCTGCCGGCCCTGCAGGCTATGGGTGCCTCGGGCTTTAGCTTTGGTGCGCTGCTGGGCGGCGAGATTGTCGGCGGTGCCGTCGCAGTCCTCTTTGGTCTGGCCTACAGCAAGATTAAGTGGCTGTTCCCGCCCGTCGTGACCGGTACGGTCATCTTCTCCATCGGCGTCTCCCTGTATCCCACGGCCGTCAAGTATATGGCCGGCGGTATGGGCACGCCGCTGTGGGGCACCCCGCAGGCCTGGTGCGTCGCTCTTATCACCTTCGCCGTGGTCTTCGCGCTCGCCAACTTTGGCAAGGGCACGTTCAAGCTGGGATCTGTGTTCTTTGGCATGATCGTTGGCATGATCGTCTCCATTCCCTTTGGCATGATCGACTTCTCCAGCGTCGCCACCGCTCAGGTCTTCGCCCTTCCCAAGCTCATGCCCTACGCACTCGAGTTTGATCCCGAGGTCTGCATTACCCTCGCCGTCGTGTTCCCCATGGTTGCCATCCAGGTTATCGGCGATGTCTCCGCCGCCTGCCTGGGCTCCATCGACCGCATGCCCACCGAGCGCGAGCTCTCCGGCGCTATCGTGTCCCAGGGCCTCACCTCTATGGTCGGCGGCCTGCTGGGCGGTCTTCCCACCAGCGCCCTTGGCCAGAACGTGGGCATCATCTGCTCCAACAAGGTCGTCAACAAGTGGGTCTTTGTGATCATCGCGTCCGTCTTTGCCATCGCCGGCCTGTTCCCGCAGCTTTCTGCCGTCCTTTCCGCTATCCCGCAGCCTGTCATCGGCGGCGCGACCGTCGGCGTCTTTGGCACCATCACCATGAACGGCGTGCGCATGTTCACCCGCGAGGGCCTTACGCAGCGCACCACCACCATCGTCGGTACCTCCGTCGTCTTTGGCCTGGGTATCTGGATGGCCAGCGGTTGCCTTGCCGGCGAGGGCATGCCCACCTGGGTGTCCACCGTCATCGGCTCCAATGCCGTAACCCCCACCGCCATCATGGCCATTGTCCTTAACCTGATCCTTCCGCAGACGCTGGTCGTGGCTCAGCACATCGATGCTGCCAAGGACGCTGCCGTGGATCTGGTCTTGCCCGAGAGCAAGAAGTAACTAATTCGGTGCTATTCGTCGGCGGACGCATCGCCTCGTCCGCCGACGCCATGCGGCGCCAAGCCGCACTTCAAAGGGTTTGTCCCGTGGGTAAAATAAGGCTGACGGCAGCCCAAGTGGTGAAGAGCTGGGCAGTGTCGTTGTTTAGATTAAGGGGTCGATGCCTTAACGGCGTCGACCCCTCTTTTTATGCTTCGGAAGCTGCTTGAGTGCCTCGGAAAGTCCGATGAGCGCTGTGAGGAGCGAGACCAGAGCGGTCAGGAGCTTCCGGAACGGTCCGTGTGCGGTGGTGTACCGCCCCTTTTGCGTGCGCCGCTTGTCGAATTACGTTATAGCTAGCTATATTATCGGAAAGTATAATATAGCTAGCTATAACGTAAAGGAAGCTGAGGGTCCGTCCTGTGTTGTTGGTGACGGGGCTTTGCCCGATCGCGTGGTCTTTAGCATTTGCGGTTGAGTGCTCCGTGGATGTTGAGTGGTGGCTGGAGTAGAGCGACGAGTTGAGCGAACGCAGGAGCGGGCGCCGAGGCCTCGTTACTGAAAATTCATTTGTTAAACCTGGCAACCGTGGGTAGAATGAAGTCGACGGCAGCCCAAGGGTGATAGCTGGGCAGCGCCGTTGCTTTGATCAAGGGGTCAATGCCTTAACGGCGTCGACCCCTCTAATATGAGAAAGCCATTGTCAATAGGCGTGTTTGTTCGAGCCCGGTTTTAAACCGGGCTTTTTCGTTTCCCGTCGGGAGGGCCCGCGCACGCTGCACGTTTAGTCGACGC